>DXFP01000052.1 GCA_019114385.1 Candidatus Ligilactobacillus excrementigallinarum
AATCAATGTCATCTAAGTGACAACTCTTAAAATTATACTCGGTTAAAATCAAATGTCAAGCTTTAATTTCAACTTTTTTAAAATCAAGATTTAAATTTCATTGTCATTTCCTGACAACGATATTTATTTTAACAGCAATTTTTTACATCGTCAATTATTTTTTTGAATTTTTTTAAATTAGATTGAATTTTTTTCAAAACAAAAATTTATCCAAATAAAAAAGAGGTTATGCATAATAAGCTAACCTCTCTTTCCATATCTATTCCAGAACAAACGACACACCTATTTGTTCAAAAATCTCCGAATCAATACTGTATAATTTATTCGTTTTTTACAACATACCCGCTTGAGTATTTTGTCACATCTTCTTTAATTCAATTATTTATTATTTTCTTTTGTAATTTTTTCCATCCCGTTCATATATGGACGCAATACTTCCGGAATAGTTACACTACCGTCTTCATTTTGATAATTTTCTAAAATTGCTGCAACTGTCCGTCCAACCGCTAATCCTGAACCATTCAATGTATGAACAAATTGCAATTTGCCATTTTCACCACGATATTGAATATGTGCACGACGCGCTTGGAAATCTTCACAGTTTGAACAACTTGAAATTTCACGATACTTATCTTGAGCAGGCATCCAAACTTCCAAGTCATGAGTCATTGCCGCACTAAAGCCCATATCTCCTGTTGACAATGTAATTACATGATATGGCAAACCGAGCTTTTCAAGAATATTACCCGCATTTGTTGTCATCTTTTCTAATTCATCGTATGAAGTTTCAGGTTTTACGTATTTAACCATTTCAACTTTATTAAATTGATGCATCCGAATTAATCCACGAGTATCCCGACCTGCACTTCCTGCCTCAGATCTAAATGATGGTGATAATGCAGTAAAGTAAACTGGCAATTTTTCTGTTGGAATAACTTCATCACGGTAGTAGTTTGTCAATGGAACTTCCGCAGTTGGAATCAATGTCATATCTTCGCCATTAACTTGATATACATCTTCCTTAAACTTAGGAAATTGACCTGTACCGTACATTGATGCAGCATTTACAATGTATGGAGGAATAATTTCTGTATATCCCTCTTCAGCGTGTTGATCCAACATAAAGTTATAAACTGCACGTTCCAATTTGGCACCTGCGCCAATATAGTATACAAATCGAGCTCCAGATACCTTAGCTGCTCTTTCAAAGTCTAAAATTCCTAAATCTTCACCAATATCCCAGTGATTCTTAGGTTCAAAGTCAAAGTGCGGTACTTCGCCAACTTTTCTTAATTCTACGTTTGCATCTTCATCTTTGCCTACTGGAATTGTTGGATTTGGTAAGTTAGGCAAACGAGAAGCCATATCTTTTTGTTCTGCTTCAATGCGGTCCAAATCTTCATCTAATGATTTGATTCGTGAACCAACATCACGCATCTTTTGAATTTGTTCTGTTGCATCTTCATGATTCCGTTTTGCTTGTGCAATTGCTGCTGAAACGTCATTTCTTTGCTTTTTCAAGCTTTCAGCTTCTACTAATAAATCACGCCGTTCTTGGTCTTTTTCCAACAACGCATCAATTTGTTCAGGTTGAATCCCGCGTGTACCCAAACGTTCTTTGTACATGTCAGGATTTTTTCTAATATCACGAATATCTAACATAATGTTCCTCCTTAAATTTTTTGAAATAATAAAAATAGCCTTCCATCCCATATGGGACGAAAGACTATTCCGTGGTACCACCCAAATTCACCATTGAAGTGCACTCAAATAAATAACGACAATTGCCGTGCAGCATTACCTGCCCATCCAGTTAAATCGCTGGAGTTTCAGCAACGGTTCACACCAACCACCGTTTCTCTGAGTGCTTACTTATGGCGATTCATGATGTTTTACTATTTCACATTTATTTTACCTTTTAGATTAGATTTTGACAAGCAGTTAATGATCTTCCATCAATTCTTCATCTTCTTCATCAAATTTATCTGTAATATCAGGTGTTGATAAATCAACTTCTTCTAACGGGATCAAATGTGTATGATGTTTGATTTTGTAGTAGAAGAACAAGATAAAGAACAACGGAACTGACATATAAGTTACTAACATTGCTTTCCAATCAAAATTGGCAACAGCTTGCAAGTCTTGACCAACTACTACCAAAATGCATAATACTAAAGCTAAAATTGGCCCAAATGGAAATAATTTTGCCTTATATACTAAATCATCCAACTTCTTACCTTGAGCAACATAGGCTCTTCTAAAACGATAATGCGAAATTGCAATCCCAATCCATGCAATAAAACCGGTTAATCCACTTGCAGCTACTAACCATTGGTATAATTGAGTTCCAAAAATACTTGTCAAAAATGTCAATAAGCCAACAAAAGTTGTCCCTAACAAAGCTGCCATTGGAACTCCTCGACGATTAACCTTGCCAAAAATCTTTGGTGCATCTCCATCTTGAGCCATAGAATACAGCATCCGAGTTGAAGCATACATACCTGAGTTTGCTGATGATAAAACTGAAGTTAAAATAACTGCATTCATTACACTAGCTGCAGCAGCTAATCCTGCACGCTTAAAGACTAATGTAAACGGACTGATTGCTACATCAGTTGCACTTGATCCTAACAAATATTTACTTGTATATGGAATAATTGCAGCAATTACAAAAATTGATAAGATGTAGAATAATAAAATCCGCCAAAAGACTTGCTTAATTGCCTTTGGAACACTTTCAGCCGGATTTTCAGATTCACCAGCAGTAACTCCCACCAATTCAGTTCCTTGAAATGAGAATCCAGCTACAACAAAGACACTTAAAATTGCTGGAATTCCGCCCACAAATGGAGCCTTCTTATATGTAAAATTGCTTAAATAAACTGCTTTGCCGCCTAAAATTCCAAAAATCGTCAATAATCCAACAGCTAAGAAAATAATAACCGTCACAATTTTAATCAGTGATAGCCAATATTCTGTTTCACCAAAAGACTTAACTGAAATTGCATTAATCATAAAGACTAACGCTAATGCAAATAAACTGAATACCCAGCTTGGAACATGGGGAAACCAGAACTTCAATACTAAAGCACACGTTGACACATCAACTGCAACCGTAATCGCCCAATTAAACCAATAATTCCAACCCATTGCAAATCCCAAAGCAGGATCCACAAACCGTCGGGCATAAGTAGCAAATGAACCAGAGACTGGCATGTAAGTTGCCATTTCACCTAATGATGTCATTAAAAAGTACACCATCGCACCAATTCCAATATATGCAACGATTGCTCCACCAGGGCCAGCCTTTGAAATTGCTGATCCGCTTGCTACAAACAAACCGGTACCAATACTTCCGCCTAAAGCAATCATTGATAAGTGTCTGGTTTTCAATGAACGCTTAATTTGATTATCTTCTGCCATAACTAAGACCTCCTAAAATTCGGTCAAAGAGCACAGGATTAATCACTACAAAGCAAAATAAAAACGCACCCTTAAATTCGGAATGCGCTCTGAAAATCTTCTAAACTATAAAGAAATAAAATCTCATTCTATTGATAAAAAATTCTCGATAGCGCTCCGCAATGTTTAACTGCGACAGTCCCTAGCCTATTAAACTAGGTCCCAGGAAGATAACTCTAAAGCATTATCTTCCTTCGGCAAATCATCCTTTCGCTTAATTTCTTCATTGCTTTAGCAACTCCATTAAGTTACTGATAATCTTTGCGACCTCTCTTCGATACTGTTAATTATCACCTGAATAGTTTAAAAAATCAAGTCATTAATTAAATTTATTTCGATTTTTTTGATAGTCTTCTACTTTGAATGTGTATGGATTATTATCTAAGCGTGGTCCCATCATGCAAATGAATCCGAGTAAAAGTCTGAAGAATGGGAACAACCACAAAAGCATCAATGCACCAGACATATTCATATCATGTAATCGGCGCCAAGTTGCAGTAAACATTGCAATTTGGAAAAATAATCCAAATGGAGCCATAATCGTAATACAAATTCGAAGCATCTTAGCCGGTTTAAAATGCATCATCATAACGGCTGAAGCAATCACTGAAGCAATTAAAACTGTCAATAACATTATTCCAGCAATTCCCCACCAGAAGTCATTGACTCCCATCCGCTTATTAATTTTAAACATATCCTTAAATATTAACTTTGTTGATTTAATTAAACCAGGGTGAACTGTTTCATTTTTTTCTTCTGGTTTAATTACACGCACTTTAATACCGGCATCATTCATTTGTTTTACAAATTGATTGAGCGAATCTTCATCATTTAGATCCGTGTTTAACAAACTTTGTTCCAAGCGTTGCTGCTTTGTTAAGTTTTTTTGATTATCATGATCAGATTCTTTCCAGTCATCTGCTTGTAAGTCCTTATGCAAATCTAAAATTGCTTGGTCAGTTCCGCAATATGGGCAGAAGTTAGCATTAACATAAATGTCCTTACCGCATTTTTTACATTTTTTGGTTTCATAATCTGTTGAAAAACGCATTTGTTTTGCCCCGCAAAAGGCACAAACTTGCTCATTTTCATCCATTTTATGACCGCATTTTTCACAATAATAAGTCATTCCTACTCATCCCTTCTCTTTACCATCAATAGTATCGTCTGCGTATGCGTTAATAAATCTTTGTAAAATGGCAGATTGTTTTTGCTTTTTCCAGACTAATGCAAGTTGAGTTTGCCATGCCGAATGCGCAACTGGAATCAACTCAACATTCGTATGCGCATAACGTTGTGCACAAGTTTCCGGAATTAAAGCCACTCCTAATTGGCTTTCAGCACAGCGAATCGCTGTTCTGGCATCGTCGCATTCAACTGCAAAAAATGATTTGAGTCCGCGATGTTCAAACGAATCATTAATTATCGTTTTAAATCGCCGATAAACAACTAACGGTAAAGTTTGCAACTGCTCAAGTTTTAAATGTTGTTTAGCTAATAATTGCTCATTTGCAAATTTTTCCGGAATTACTGCAACCATGGATTCAGCGTTAAAATACCGAATATCAAGACTTTCAGTATTAAATGGGGTTCGCACAATCGCAGCATCAATTAAGTTTTGCCGCAATAAATCTAGCAACTCATATGTATTGCCTTCGCGAATTTCAAATTTTACATCCGGATATGAAGCGGTCATTTTCGCTACTTTCTCATTGGGTAATATCCCGCCGCTTGTCGAAGTTGCTCCAATTCTTAAAATGCCCAATGTTCCGCCGTTTACATTTTGAACTTTATGCCGAGCAACATTCACCAAATCCAAGACTTGCTTAGTATATTTTTCTAACATAATCCCCGCTGAAGTTAATTCAATTCCATGAGAAGTCCGTGTAATTAATTGAACTCCCAAATCCTTTTCTAATTGTTTTAATTGATAACTTAACGGTGGTTGCGCAATGTTCAATCGCTTGGCAGCTGCAGTAACTTGCTTCTCTTCTGCAACTACAACGAAATACTCTAATTGTTTCAGATTCATAACCATTCTCCAAATAACTAATTTACTTTAACATATACATTTTTTCAATATCACTTACAATGAATTAATATTTTTCTTTATGAAAGTTTAATGTTACGCTTTAAATGTACCATAAAGAGAGAAGGAAAACACTATGCATACAGCAATATTAATGTTGCTCATTGGCCTGTTTGCCGGTACAATGGGTGCAATTTTAGGAATTGGCGGCGGTATGATCATCACTCCAATTATTACTCTTGGATTAGGTTTAAATATTAAATATGCAATTGGAGCTAGTATCATCGCTGTAATTGCTACCAGTTCCGGTTCAACTATCGCCTTTTTAAAGGATGACGTTTTAAATTTACGTGTTGCAATGTTTCTTGAAATTGCTACCAGTATAGGCGCAATTGTTGGGGCCTTATTAACTGGAGTTTTCAATCCTGCAATTTTATATTTCTTATTTGGATGTTTATTACTGTTTTCAAGTTACAATATGATTCGCAAATTACGTCAGGGAAAGGAAGTTTTACACCGGGCAACGCCGGATAAGCTTGCTGAAAAATTAAAATTAAATAATTCATATTATGATAAAAATTTACATCAGCAAGTTGATTATGACGTGGAAAATGTTCCCGGCGGAATGGCAATTATGTTTGGTGCTGGTTTAGCATCTGGTTTACTTGGAATCGGTTCAGGGGCTTTCAAAGTTATGGCTTTAGATAATGTTATGAAAATGCCATTAAAGCCCTCAAGCGCAACTAGTAATTTAATGATGGGCGTTACTGCAGCTGCAAGTGCTACGATTTATTTCTTTAACGGTTCAATCCGTCCTGAAATCGCAGTTCCATTATCATTAGGAATTATTGTCGGCGCAGCAATCGGAAGTCGGATCATGCAGCACTTACCATCTAGAATTATTCGCATCATCTTTATTCCAATTTTGATGTACTTAGGATTACAAATGGCATTGAAAGCATTCGGGGTGACGATTTAATATGGACAAAAATATGAAAAAAACAGATGAAGAAATGGATCGCATGGAAATCGCCATCGGTAAAATCATGCGAATTGGAGTTGCAATTGCAGCAATGATTATGTTGCTCGGATATGTTATGTTGTTAGTAAAACATTCTACAGGTTATCCGGGAACAACTTTTCCAACAACTTTAACTGCAATTTGGAGTGGAGTGTTGCTGTTTAAGCCATACGCCTTAATGATGGCAGGAGTATTTCTTCTTATTTTGACGCCGGCTTTGCGGGTAGCAACTTCAATTTATGCATTCTTTAAGGCAAAAGATAAGCTTTATACGTTTGTGACTATCGCAGTTATGGTGATTTTAGTTGCCAGTTTCTTTTTGGGTCATGCTAATATGTAAGCAGTTAATATAAGTTAGCAATTCAATTAAGCTGCGAATGCAGATTAAAGAATTACATACTTATGTTTAATCTTGATAGGCTGGAATCCAATTACTGCTTTTGATGGGAGGAACTTGCCATGAGTTTAAAACGAACTCAGCATGAAGAGTTTGAATCAGATAATCAAACTGATTTTGAAAAACCATTGCAAAGAGAACATTTACCGCGTAAGAAAAAAATCTTTTTTTGGAGTATGTTAATTATAATTTTAACGTTACTGATTGGCGGACATTACTTAACACAACGATTTTCTGCGGCCAAACAAGCAGCGGATAAAATCTATGCCCCAAGTAATGCCAAAAAGACACGTGACACAGAAGAGTTACTAAAAGAAGGTAAACCCGTCTCGATTTTGCTATTAGGAACAGATACTGGCGCATTAGGTCGCTCATTTAAGGGTCGAACAGATACAATTATTGTTTGTGTGTTAAATCCTAAAGATAAAACCATGACCTTAGTTAGTTTGCCACGAGATGCATTAGTTGCTGTCAGTGGATATCAACAATATTATCCAAGTAAATTAAATTCTGCGTACGCATACGGCGGTTCAAAAGCTGCGGCCGAAACTGTACAAAAATATTTAAATGTTCCAATTGATTTTTACGCAACCATTAATATGGGTGGTTTGGAAGATTTAATTAATGCTGTTGGCGGCGTGGATGTTAAGCCGCTTTTAAGTTTTTCATATGGCGGATATAATTTTACAAAAGGTAAGAAGACTCATATGGATGGAAAAGAAGCGTTACAGTATTGTCGAATGCGAGATGATGATCCGTTAGGTGATTATGGCCGTCAAAATCGACAACGGCAAGTAATCATGGCGTTAGCATTTAAAGGAATCAAGGTCAGCAGTCTGCTAAATGAAAAATTTTTGAGTTCAGTTTCAAAGCAAACAAAAACTGATTTATCATTCCACGATTTAGTTGAATTAGGATTAAAATATCGCATCTCAACTCATCATATGGATTCGACGCATTTGCAAGGGACAACTCAAATGATTGGTTCGGCAGATTTTGAAGTGGTTAGTGAAACAGAAAAACAAAAAATCACTGATGTGTTGCGGAAGGCATTGGACCTGCAGCCGGCACAGACAGGTGATACATTAAATTGAAGATACACAAAGCGCTAAGTCAAGTGTGATATAAGTTGCTGAATATAGGCAAACGGTACTTACACTTAACTAGCCAAGTTGGAATCCAGTTAAAAATACAAAAGAGAGGTTGTGACATAAGTCCAGCCTCTCTTTATATATCCGTATAATCGGGTTCCAAAACAAACTGGCATGCCTGTAAATTCAAAAACCTCCAAAAATGTAACTCGCTTGTTTTTTCCCTTACAACATGCCTGTTTAGGATGTTTTATCATACCTTCCTCTTTTATTTTCAATTTGATGTTTAATTCTAAAAAACATACGCGTAAGCATTTCTGCTAAGAAAAAGCCCATCGCAATTGCACCAGCAATCATCGCAACTTGAACTAAATAGTGCAATGCTATGCTATTTTTCCCAAAAGCAAAGTTATAAATTGCTTTGTAAGATTGACTTCCTGGAACTAATGGCACCATTCCCGGAACATTAAATAAAATCATCGGCATTTTTTTAATTCGTGCCATGATTGCTGCTCCAAGCCCAACCACCATTGCCCCGCTTAAGTTTGCCAACATCGTTCCTAAATGTGCATGATAAACCACAATATACATCATCCAGCCGATACTGCCGACCGCTCCGCTTGCTAGCAAGGCATTGCGGGGAATATTAATTAAAAAACCAAATCCCATTGTTGCCAAATAACTAAAAGCAAAGTTAATCAATAGATTAATCGGCGTAAAAGGTAGTAAATTCAATTTAGTTCCTCCCTAACTAAAACGTAATACCAATGCAATACCCATTCCCAATGCACACGCAGTAATTAATCCTTCAATCATCCGTGCGGCACCGCTTAAAATATGACCTGCCAGTAAATCTCGGACTGCATTTGTTAATAAAACTCCAGGCACTAAAGGCATAATTCCTCCAGTGATTATCATGCCCATTTTTGTTCCTAAATGCAGTTTAGTTACAAGTACCCCTAAAATTCCAATTACAACTGCAGCCACAAATTCACTCGCAAATTGGGTATGGAAAAAGCGATTCAGTACGTAGTAACTAGTAAAGCCAATCCCACTAATAATCATAGTTGGCAACATATCTGACCAAAGCCCGCCATAAACCACTTCCAAAGTTCCACCAATTAAAGCTGCAGAAATAATTTTCATTAGTGGTCCAAAATCTAAAGTTGAGCGATCAAGTTCTTGTAAATATTCATACATCTGCTCCAACGTAATTTTCTTTGCTTGAAAAGCTCGCGAAGCATCGTTTACTCGTGAAATTCTTTCTAAATCAATTCGCCGTTTATCAATCGATTCAACTTGGGCATTATCGGAACCCTGAATGGACATCATCAATCCTGTTGTAGTTTCAAAAATTCGTGGATGTTGAATTCCTGCGTTCCGCGCAATTCGATTTAAGGTATCATCTACCCGCGCCATATCAGCGCCATTTTCAATCATAATCTTTCCAGCCAACAATACTGTATCAATAACTAAATTGGCTTTGGTCATTCTTCTCACCTCTTTATTTTTTCAATTCTCTTTCGCAAAAAGAGGCTGTAACATCTGTTGCCACAGTCTCTTACCTCATGTTTAATGTTAAATATTTTAATTTATGCTTACGTAGGATGTGTAGTTTCTTAGTTGAGTTTCGGCCTAACTTGCTATGCATAAGTATGCGATGCTTCGAATACGCTGCGCTATTCGGACGCACCGCAAAACTTATGCCGCGCAAGTTCGAGACGGCCTTCACATCCTGTTTTTAGTTGAGCTCCGAGCTACCAAGCTATATATAAGTACGAAACACTTCGAATCTTGGCTGACGCCATTCGTTCGTGTTCCGCAGCTTACATCACGCTTGGCTTAACGCTCTGCGCATCCTATCTTACAAAAATATAATGTGCCGCCTTATATCCAATTTCCATCTTTTCACCAGTATTTTCAACCTTAATTTCAATCGGACCTTCAAACGGCTTATGCGAAAGCACCGTAATTCGATCGCCTAATCTCAAACTTACTCCCGCTAAATATGCCAGTAAATCGTGATTATCGATAAAGCGATCAACTTCAACCGTTGAGCCATCAGGAACATCCACTAATACATCATGACTATCTTCCGCATAATCGCCATTTTTATTAGGAATAATTCCACCATGCGGACATCTTTCTGGATGACCTAAAAAATCATCCAAGTGATCCATTAAATTATCACTTGTCGCATGTTCTAAAATTTCAGCATCTTCATGTACATCCTGTAACGGATAATTAAGTTTCGTTACTAAAAACGTTTCCCACAACCGATGCCGTCGAATTAATTCCTCAGCAATTTTTACCCCGTTTGCAGTCAATGAAATCCCCGCATATGGTTCATGATGCACTAAACCTTCCCGTACTAACTTACGTACCATCTCTGTTACTGAGCCCGCAGCAACATTTAAACTCATTGAAATCTGTTTATTCGAGACTTTCTTTTTGCGACCGCCTAGTTCAAAGATGATTTTTAAATAGTCTTCTTTTTTAGGAGTCATAAATCTCACCTCATTTTTTTGCTTCGTTTTCATTATATCAAAAATCTCAAACAATAAAAGAATGATTTTTTGACTAACCTAATTTTGTTTAAGCATTTCGATAACTTTTTGAAAATCATTTGCAAGCGGTGCCACAAATTTCTGTTTTTGCTTTGTAAATGGATTAATAAGTTCTAATTGATATGCATGCAGCATTTGCCGTTGAATTAACTTAGTAGGCCCACCGTATAGTTGATCACCTACTAAAGGATGATTTAACGCTGCAAAGTGCGCACGAATTTGATGAGTTCGTCCAGTATGTAACTGCACTTTGACCAAAGTTGCATCCGCAAATTCCTGTTCTACCCAATATTCGGTTTGAGCGAATTTACCACTTTCACGTACTACTCGGCGTGCACTTTCAAAACTTTCCTTCTCTAATGGCAAATCAATCATTGCATGTTGTTGGGTTAAATGTCCTGATACCAATGCATAATAGATTTTCTTCAAAGTGTGATTACTAATTTGTTCCTGCAACATGCTTTGAATAAAATTACTTTTAGCAAAGAATACTAACCCACGGGTATCAAAATCCAATCTGGTTAAAATATGTGGTACATATGGATGCTGTTGCCTTTGAGCATAGCCTAAAACTCGATTAGCAAGAGTATTTTGCTGATCATTTGGTCCTGGAACACTGCTCAAATTCGGCGATTTATTGATTGCAACAAAATAATCATCTTCCATAATAATATTAATTGGCAATTTACTTTGAAACACACTTGGATCAACGTGTTCAGGTATCATCTGCAAACCTACAGTTCCTAGTTTATTAACTTTCAAATTTCCCTTTACAAGTTGATTATTCCAAAAAATTTTTCCTTGTCCCTGACGAATCTTCTTCAAAGTCCGCGAACTAATTCCTTCTGCTTTCAAAAAAGCTTGCAGCGTTTCTGTTTTCGTTGTTGTTTTATTCCATTGATATTCCATTTGATTTTCCCTTAATTCTTATTATTTTCATGATAATTCAAAATTTCAGAAAAAAACACCCAATTTTATAAAAAAATTTCTGACTTAATGGTAAGATGGTATTTGTATATTTAAACATTCATTGAGGTGAAAAAATTGCAAATTAAAGAGAATAAAAATCGTCCAATCTGGGCTACAACCTATGCAATTTTATTCTTATTGCTCTTTATTTTAGTTAAATTAAACAGTCCAATTGTACGCGGCATTGACAACTTTGTTCGCTCATTAATTATCCCATTAACTAACGAACACTTAACTGTCATTGCAAGTATTGTTACTAATCTAGGTTCGCCAATCACATCTCTAATCTTATCATGCTTAGTATTGGCATTTATCTTCTTTAAAAAAGAATATGCAACTGCAATTTGGGGATTTGCAACGTTAATTATTGGAAATGGTCTCGCATACGTGTTTAAGCATTTAGCTGCACGTCCTCGGCCAGCACTTTCACAACGATTAACTCCTGCTGACGGCTACAGTTTTCCAAGTGGTCATACATTTGGCACTGCAATGTTAGCCTTGTTGGTGATTTACTTAATTGTTCCCCGCATTAAAAATCAAACTTTGCAAACTGTTATCAAAGTTTTAGCAGTTTTATGGGTCATCATCATTATGTTAACTCGAATTTACTTACGAGTTCACTTTCCAACTGATACATTCGGCAGTTTATTATTAGCCGGTGCGGTATGGGAATTTGCATTAATGTTTAAAGAAAGAATGTCACAACATAAACATTAAATTATAACAAAAAGAGATTGGATATAAGGCCAATCTCTTTTTCTATATCCGCATAATCTGATTCCAAAATAAATAGGCATGGCTGTAAGTTCAAAAATCTCCGAATTTTATTGTGTAATTCGTTGTTTTTTCTTACAACATGCCTGTTTTTAGGTGTTTTGTCACACCTTCTTTTAACTATGTTTACATTTTTGGCTTATGCCCGTAAATGCGCAAATACTCGTCATTTGATTCTTTCAAATGTTCAGCTTTTGTACGAATTGTATCATAATAACTTCTATCAATTTGCTGATACTCCAAAATTGGTGATAACTTCTGGTTTGAAGCAAAATAATCACCAGCATCGCTCAAATCAGCAGCTTGCTTATACAATTTGTTGAATGCTTCCTGCTCTTGAACCACATCTTCTAATTCAGTGTGATAAGAACTAGCTCGCCGAATCAACACATTAATTCCATCATCTTGAACAGCTACTTGCTTAAACAAGGCACTTGCTTCTTGATAATGCTTTTGCGAAAGTTGCTTTTTGGCATCCATATAAGTATTAACTTGCTTTAAAGTCTGCTTTGCACGTTGGTCATTTTGCTTTCGCTTTAATGCATCCTGAAAATCAATTTTAGCTGCTCGATAATCTGTTTCCTTAACAGCTTCAATTCCACGATCCATTGCACGCTGGTATTCTTTTTCCATTTCGATATTTTTGGTAAATCCAAAACCGATAAAAATCACTGCCAAAACTGCAATGCTTAACACAGCTAAAATTTTCCTCTTCACCCTATTTTCCTGCCTTTAATTAAAAGTTTTCGTGCAACCATTCTTTCAATAAGTCTGGCCAGATTTGCAAATCTTTAACAATTTGAGTATCTACCTTAGCAGTTTCTTTTGTAGCTAAACTGTGACCATGTTGACCATGTGGGAAAACATGAAATTCGAAGTTGACGCCATTTTTACGTAAAGCTTCAACCATCATCAAACTATTTTCCATTGGTACAACAGTATCTTCAGTTGTTGTCCAAATAAAACTCATTGGAGTATCTTTTGAAACTAATTTTTGTAATGATAATTTTTCCCGTTCTGCAGGAGTAGCATCTTCACCTAATAAGTGATCAAATGATCCTTGGTGACCAAATTCTTGATCTGCTGTAACTACAGAGTAACCCATAATTAAGCCATTTGGTTGAATTTCTGCAGGCTTGTAGCCTAAGTCTGTTAAAGTCTTTGAGTTCCACATTGTTGCCAACATTCCAGCTAAATGACCACCAGCAGAAGTTCCCATCACAATAATTTTGTTAGGGTCAACATGCCATTGATCAGCATTATCACGAATTAATTTGACTGAACTAGCCAATTCAGCAAGTTGAGCTGGATGATGTACTGGCATTACTGAATAATCTAATACAAATGCTTGAACACCCATTGCAAGCAATTGAACAGCAATTGGTTCGCCTTCACGTTTGGTTACACTCTTGTATCCGCCACCTGGACAAATTACAACTGCTGGACGAATCCGATTTTCGTCAATTTCTGGTGTATTATCTAATACATAGCCTGTCAATTGGGCGTCATCAGTTAATGGTGTCTTAATTGTTTCCTTAATGTATTGCATTGTAAAACCCTCTTCACTTTAAAAATCTACTTTAATTATACAACAAAAGTCGTTGCAAAACTGGAATTTCACTTCCAAATCACAACGACTTTAATGCTTAATTTTCATCAATTATCCCGGTACTACCATTGTTAATAGTGCAACCGCAACTAATCCGCAAACCACTGAAAGTCCCATTGAACGCGATTTGTAAGCGACAATGACAACTAAAACAGCAGCCAGCAACTTAGCAACATATTCAAATCCGACAAATGTATAAATCTTTGAATTAATAAATAAGTCCTTTACAACTAATGCTGTAAACAATGAAACCGGCACATATTTCATCCATTCGTTAAACCACTCTGGAATTTTACGTGTAGTGAAAAATTTCATTGGCAGTAAACGAGGTCCCAAAGCAACAAGCATTGATAAGACGACCAGAATAAAGTGGTCCCAACTTGACATATGCATAAATCTTTTCTCCTTACCTGCTGATTAATGTTATTGCTTATTCGGTTTGATATTCTTTAGCAAGAAGCCTTTTTCACGACCATGCTTGCGTAAATAATCTTCGATAGCAAAACCAGTGAAAGAAGCAATTAGGGTAGCAACTACCAAGCCCATTGTACTTTTAAGCAAGCACATAAAGATTATTGCTAAAATTCCCGACAAAAGACTGATAAAAATCGTAAGCTTATTTCTAATCTGCATTACAATCATATACAAGAACAATGATGTTAACGCAAAATCAACAATTTCCAAATTAATTTTCGGTAATAATCCGCCAATTAAACTACCTAAAACATTTGCTACTGTCCAGAATAATAATGAATAATGTTCAACCATTAACGCATCATCTGGAGTCCATTCCTTATCGGTTGCAAACTTCAAATAGTTAACTGCATAGTTTTCATCGTTTAATGAAATCGCAAAGAAGTAAATAAATTTCTTACTTGTTCCGCGAACGTATTGTGATAAACTTGAACCTAACAGTGCGTACCGCAGTTCAAGGAAAAACAGCATAAACAAAATCGTATGCATTGGCGCATTTGCCGTTAACATTGATGCAATTAAAAACTGTGCTCCACCTGAAAAGACCATCAAAGATACTAAACAGGTAAGCAGTGTATTAAAACCGGCAGCATGCAATAAAACCCCGCAAGCTAAACCGATTGGTATGTAACTGAGACAAAGGGGAAGCGCCACTTTGAGTACTTCCAGCCAACGTGGTTGTTCTTTAGTCACAATAAACCTCCATCTATAAAAAATACCTTCACTAAAATTATAACATAACTCAATTAACATTCGCATTTTATTGTTAATTTATAACACATCGTTGTCTTTTTAGAAGGTTAAGCTTATCTATCGAACACGAAAAAAAGGCGCCGACAATTCGTTTGCTGCAGCCTTTTCTTTTAAAAAATACTTGTAATTTTCCGCCACATAACTTGGAAAATATTAGCTTTTTTCATGGATGTCGTTGTTTGAGCAGGAAGTTTTAATGCTGAAGAAGTGATTGTTTCAATCGATTCATGATTAACTTTCAATTCCATTTGACCAACTTTTTGATCATCTTTTAATGGAGCTTCCAAAGCATCTTTCTTAGTTAAATCTTTATCCATTGAAGTTTTAACTGTTATGTCTTTAGCAGTTTTCCCCTTCTTAAGCCAAAGTCCAACTGACTTAGCTGATTCAACCTTAATCTTTTCTTCCTTACCATGGTATACAGGTAATTCGGCTTTTTCTTCGCCTGCTTTCAATGTCACATAATCATATGTATGGTAAATGTATGACATTAATTTTTGAGTTTGAACGAAGCGTGAATTATCAGTTTGATTCTTATGTTGAGCACCTAAAACTACAGTAACAATCCGGTGACCATCCTTATTAGTCGTACCGACAAAGCATGCGCCCGCAGCATCCGAAGTTCCAGTCTTCAAACCATCAACTGGTAATAACTTATATGAACTTGAACCGCCTGGAAGCATCCAATTCCAGTTCTTCATATCGGTTTGCCCATTACCATTATCAAACTTCATATCCTTTACACTTGCAGTTTTAATTACTTCTGGATATTTTTGCAATAACTTCATTGAAATAATTGCCATATCTTTTGCTGAGAATTTATTTTCAGCATTCTTATCTGCACCAGGATATGCTGCATTCTTCATTTGACCATTAGTCAAGCCATTACATGTATAAATTTCAGCATCATCAATTCCCATTTGTTTAGCTTGCTTACGCATCATTTGAACAAATTTCTCTTGACTGCCGGCAACCTTTCGTGCCAATGCCATTGCAGCCCCATTTGCTGAATAAATCAGGGTTGCTTCATACAAAGATTTGACTGTGTATTGTTTATCAGTTCTTAAAGGAACATTACTCAATGATGTATCCTGACTAATTTGAGCTGAATCTTTATCCGGCGTAATTTTTTCATTCCAAGAAAGCTTTCCCGCTTGGATCTCGCTCAATACAATATACAATGTCAATAATTTCGATAATGATGCCACTGGAACCGGTTGATTGGCATTTTGTTGATACAAAATTTGACCAGTTTGTTCATCGATTGCCATCGTTGCCTTAACATTTAACTTTAGGGATTGTTGTTGCTTATTAGTTGTATTTAGCTGACTGCTTGAAGTTGCAGCTGGAGCAGCCATTACTGCTCCAACTGGTACACTTGCAGCTAAAGCTAGTCCTGCCATAATGCTTAAGACAACTTTTTGAAACTTTTTAAAAATTCGCATTTGATATCTCCCTAACTTTTGATATCCAAATCTATTGTTTTACTTTCTCTGATTTAACTGGTTGTTTTACTGGAAAATGCATAATAAAACTGGTTAAATCTTTATTTGATTCAACCTTAATCGTCCCATGATGCAAATCAACAATTCTTTGAGTGATTGCTAATCCTAAACCTGTTCCGCCAGTCTTTGTATTCCGCGATTTTTCAACCCGATAAAATCGGTCAAAAACTTGTGGTAATGAATCCTTGGGAATTGGTTCACCATCATTGGAAACGCGCATCTCTAATTCATTATCATTTACTTTATGTGCTTCTAAGTAAATGTGCTTCCCGCCTTTTCCATATTTCAAGGCATTTGTAATTAAATTATTAAAGATACGAGCAAATTTCTCTGGATCTGCCTGCATTTTCAAATCTTCATCCGGCAATTTAGATGAAATTTGCATTTCTTTTTGCTTAGCTTCAAGTTCAAAACTTGCTTCCAGTTGTTCAAACAGTGAATTAATTGATAAATCCATTAAGTTCAATGGTGTATCCGTTTGACGTACTTTAGTATATTCAAATAAATCATCAACTAAGGATTTCATTTGATTTGATTTCAAAAATGCGATGTGTGCAAATTTAATCAAATCTTCTTCAGATTGATATTGTTTATTTTCAATTAATCCTAAATAGCCAATAATCGAAGTCAACGGCGTTCGAATATCATGACTGACGTTCGTGATCAGTTCGTCTTTAGACTTCTCAATTTGGCGTTCTTCTTCCATTGCTTTGATCGTACTATCTACCAACGCATTGATACTTTCTACCACGCGTTGCATTTGTCCGGAAATCGTAAACGGAATCCGGTGATCAAAATGCCCAGATGCAATGTAGTGTAATTCAGTAATGACATGCAGTAATTGAATTTGGTGGAAACGATTCAAGACTCTCCAATATACAACAAAAGCATCAATTACGCATGCTAAAAAGATAAACAGCAGCCCCCAACTGCCAACTTGAACATCATTTGGCCCGAGTGTTAATGATAGTTTAAGCTGAAAAATTCCATCCTCAAGTCCTGGATTTTGCCGAATCCATTCGTTTATGAGAATGTAAATGGCAATATTTGAAGTAATCAGCAAGATTAAGGTAATTGCCGCAACAAAAAATAACTCGCGCTTTTCACGCGAAGTTAATTTTAGTCTCACCGTAATTCGCCTTCTTCATTGCGTAAGTAAAAATTAGTGGACTTCAATTTTATAACCTACGCCCCAAACGGTTTGGATAACTTTTTCGCCATTTGTTGCTTCTTCGATCTTGTCGCGCAAATGACTTACGTGGACCATAACAGTTTTGGCTGAGACAACTGATTCTTGTTGCCATACACGTTCAAAAATTTCATCTGCTGAAAATACACGGTTGGGGTGACTTGCTAATAGGTATAAAATACCAAATTCTAAGGCAGTTAATTGAATTGGCTTACCATCAGTAGTCGTTACTTCATGTGAGTCTTTCTTAATTACTAATGGTCCGATTTCAATTTCATCTGGTTCTTCATTGCGCACATCATGTTGTGAACGCCGGAGCAATGATTTGACCCGGGCCATTACTTCAAGCGGATTAAATGGTTTAGTTACATAATCATCGGCCCCTTGAATCAAGCCTTGGATCTTATCTAAATCATCTGTCTTAGCTGAAAGCATCAAGACTGGAATTTGAGATTCTTTCCGCACTTCACGTAAAACAGCTAAACCATCCATTTGAGGCATCATGACATCTAAAATCATCAATGCAATATCTGGATTAGTATTTAACTTTGTGATCGCCTCTTTTCCATTGTATGCTTTCTCTACATCGTAGCCTTCATTAGTGATATAAATACTCATCAATTCTACGATGTCTTTATCATCATCTACAATCAAAATTTTCATTTCGGCTTCTCCTTTTGCAAAATACAATTTGTTTAAGATACTTTTAACAAAAAATCTCTCGTATTTGTGCTTACTTTTATATTTTAACAAAAATTTTACCATAAGCGAATAAATATTACACATAAACATCAATTTTTCATTTTTATTTTCAAAATATCATTTTCAAAATTTACTAAAATAGCTTAGAATGGTAATATAGAATTTTTAAGGAGGCATTCTGATGTTAATCAAGGACTTTATCGATGAAACTTTAACATCTGATAATTTTAATAAGATGGTCGTTAACTTGATTGGCCACTTTGGTGCAATGATTCGTGAAATCGAACACAATCGCCCTGAATTCAGCCAAATCATGGAACGCGAGTTGCTTTGGACACATGACAACGCAATCTTAAGTGCTAAAGATTTTCCATGCAAATATAATCCAGAATATAAAATGTACTTCTCAACTGAAGCATATGAAAATCATCCTGCATTTTTAGCATTCAAAACAAAATTAACTGAATTTCAAAAAGCAATTGCTGCTTTGCCACAAAAAATCGATAAGACAGAACAACAATTACTTGATTACTCAACTTTGAGAAACTTATTCCCAGTTGAAAAGGAGAACGGCAACGTTGAGGTCCCACAAATGTTCGCTGAAAAAAACGGCAAAATTACAATCTTAACTGAAGAAGATTATGGCTTCCACGGTAAGCGTGACCTGGATTACTTCGATATGTTCAATACTGGAGTTTACTCATTTGAAGAAATTGCCTACTACGAATTAAATCAAGCAGATGGCAAAGATTTAACTTCAGCTGATTTGGCTGATTATGACGTAGATGCTGTATTAGGTCAAATCTTAGTATTTATGACACGTTATGGTTATACGGAAGGCGATTTTGAAAACTTTGTGGAGAATTTTGATATTATCGGATAAGGATGCACAGAGCGTTAAACCAAGCGTGATGTAAACTGCGAAACACGAACGAATGGCGGAGCCAAAATTCGAAAGGTTTCGTACTTACATTTAGCTTGGTAGCTCGAAGCTCAACTACTAGGATGTACAAGGCCTTTTGAACTTGCGTAGTATAAGTCATACGGTACGCCCGAATAGTTTTTCACAAATCAAAAGAGGCTGTGACATAAGTCCAGCCTCTATTTTTATATCCACATAATCGAGTTCCAAAACAAACAGGCATGTCTATAAATTCAAAAAGCTTCGAATCAATCCTGCTTAATTCGTTCGATTTTTCCTTACACCATGCTTGTTTGAGATGTTTTGTCACACCCTCCTTTTTCTTTACACTTTAACTACATAAACTGCATCTTGAATAAAATCAAATGGTTGATGATGGCGATTCAATAGCGTTGGCATGGTTAAATGTGCATTTTGCCAAAACGCCTCAGTGTTGGTTGCTCCGTTTTTTTCGCCAATTACAATGAAATTACCTTTAAAATGATGAACTTGTAAAAATTCTAAAACTTCAATGTCAGCAGTTCCCATATTAGGTGCCCAAGCCATTATAATATTATCCACATGTGCATAATATTTATTAACTGCCTCTATTGCATCCACTTTTTTCACTTTTGTCCATGGTTGCGGATGCTGATTATCCTGTCCCTGCCAATCTAAATTATCTGTTGCAATCGTGTTGAGCAAAAATGTACTGATCATCGCGTTGCCGGCCATGATTTCTAAATTGTGACTTTTGGTTCCGACGAATCTCTGCAAGTCATTAATCCATTGTTGGTTTGCAACATGCCAAATTCCAAAATTTTCTACCAGCACTTGCCGCAAGTTTTCTAAATAAGACGAAACTTTCATAATTTCAGGATATTCAATCACATTATCCAAAATTAAATCATCTGACAATTCTAATGGCAAAATCGGGTTTGCTGGTAATTTGTGTTGTTGAAAAGCATCAATGGCTGTCAAAACAGAGTCAATGATTTGCACAACTGGGGATAACTGTTGAAAATATCCCCTCATCGCTTCTAATTGATGTTGATATTCACTAACTTGCATTCTTTTCTCCAATCTACACTCATTCCGTATATAATTAATAGTGTAACAAACATTATTAAATTTGAATAAAGGAATTAATTTTATGAAATTACCCACAGTTAATCCACATCGTAATCATTGGACAATTCATGACGTAATTTTACTAGCATTGATTGCCATTTTCTTCGGCATTATTTATCAAGCTTGGAATTACGCCTATTATGCATTAGCAGCAACTCCGTTAAAACCATACGCCAACGATTTAACTTTAGGTGTATGGCTGATGGCCGGACCCTTAGCTGCCATCTTACTTAAAAAGCGCAACGCCTGTTTAATCGGAGAATTACTTGCCGGTATTATGGAAATGTTTATTTTTTCAAGTTGGGGAGTCGGTGACATCATTTCCGGATTTATTCAAGGTTTTGGCTCTGAACTAGGATTTGCCCTAACAAAATATCGCAAATTTAATGGCATCGGATTATTTTTATCCACAATTACCTCCACAGTTGTCACCTTTGGCTGGGATTTATTTCAAAGCGGATATCTGAGTTATCCACCAAAAATGCTAATAGAACTGTTTATCATCCGCTTCTTATCAATTGGATTATTCGCGGGCATTTTGGTTCATGCCATTCAAAAATTATTACTTAGAACGAAGGTGTTAAACCATGCTTGAGTATGAAGCACGTAATTTAACCATGCAAATCCACCAACAATCAGTTTTGTTCAAAAATCTCTCGTTAAAATTTAAATCACAAACTTTAACATTAATCACTGGAGAAAACGGTTGCGGAAAATCTACCCTTTTAAAAATTTTAAGTGGCCAAACATTATCCACAAGTGGAAAAGTTTTATTAAATAACCAGCCAATTCACACAATCGTTCCGAGTGCGCGAGCCAAATACGTCGCTTATTTGCCACAAAATGTGCGTCACTACTTTACTTTTAACACTGGAATAGAACAGTTCAGATTTGCATTGGCAAATTTGCAATTATCGGCTGCTGAAATTGAAGATAGAATTCGACAGGTTGTTGTCGCTTTTAATTTGAATAAAATTATCAATCAACCAGTACTTTCATTATCTGGTGGAGAATTGCAGCGATTAGCTTTCGGATTAGTTGTAAGTTTAGGTGCAGAATATCTGCTGTTAGATGAGCCATTCGCTAATCTTGATCAAGAAAATCGTCAACAATTGCTTAAAATATTATCACACTTAAAAAGGCATGCCACCATCATTACTACTGATCATAACTTGACTGGCTATGCTGCTTTGGCTGATCAGTGGCTGCAATTTGACCATCACCAGTTACTTGCTCAAGATATCCACAAATTACCAACTAAAAGTAACGTTTCACGTGTAACACACACCGTAACTGTGGAAAAAGATGATACTGAATTGACTTTTTCACAGTTAAATTTGGCAGTCGGTGGAAAAAAATTATTACATCAAGCCACTTTATCCCTACCTTGTGGGAAAATCGGTCTTTTATGCGGAAAAAATGGCAGTGGCAAGTCAACTTTATTTGCCGCTGCTACCAAGCAAACAAAATTTACTGGTGAAATTATCCATAATGAACTTTCATTAGCCCAAACTAAAGCTCAAAAATGGCTAAGGCAAGTTACTTTAGGTTTTCAAAATAGTGAAAACCAATTTATTAAGACTACTGTTAATGAAGAACTAATGAGTGCATTACATATCACCTGTCATCCTGAATACTGGACTAAACAACAACTGCAGTTTTGGATTAATCAGTTACACATTGAAAATCTTTTAGATGAAAGTCCCTATTTTATTTCAGGTGGTCAACAAAAGAAAGTACAATTACTGATTTTGGCAATCATTGCCAGTCCTGTAATTTTATTAGACGAAATTTTTGCTGGATTAGATAGTCAGACAACTCAAACTGTCTTTCAATTATTAAAGAAATTATGCCAGCTTGATTGCGCCATCTTAGTAGTTGATCATCAATTAAATCAGCTGCCTCAGTATGACTATGTAGTTGAATTGTCTCAGCAACAATTACATTTATTACCGAAAGGAGCATCTGTCAATGCGTAAAAAATTTAACCCCACAATTGCCGTATTGATGATGCTTGCAGTCAGTTTAATTTTGACTTTTGCTACAAAAATTTGGTTAAACATTTTCGTTTTTATTGTTTGCTTACTGTACTTAACCTACGAACGAGTTAATTGGAAGAAATTAGGCATTGCCTTATTAATTGCCTTCCCTTTTGCTCTTGGAAGCTGGTTATCATTCATGGCATTTAGTCACAATTTACACGCAGCCTGGCTGTACGGAACACGGATCTATGTTTATTTTGTCCTCGGTGCCAGCGTTTCATTATTGTATCGCCTGCATGATCTGTTATTAAGCCTGCATCAGCACTTTCATCTTTCAAACACATTTGTTTATGGAATATTAACAGCAAGCGGCATGCTGCGGGATGTACAAAATCAAATCAAAAAAATACGGATTTCAGCCAACATGCGCGGAGAAACGCTGCATTGGTGGAATCCGATGTTATACTTAAAAATTATTGTCAGTTGCTTAAACTGGTCGGATAATTTGTCTACAAGCCTAGTTGTTCAAGGTTTCTCTGATAATTATCCCCGCACAGAGCTATATCATGATTCAATTTCAAAATCTGAATGGCTAATACTTGCAAGTATCGTCCTAGTCATTTTGTTGCTTGCCCTGGTTTAGAATTTGATTAATCAATTGCCAATCAGCTTCAATTACCGGTGCAAGTTTCCGATTATAAAAAACGGCTGCCGGATGAAATGTTGGAATTACAGTGTATTCTGTTGCAGAAAGTTGGTAGCCATCTTCGGTTGCATTTAATTCTTGAATCGGTTGTTGAAATACGTGACCATGATCATGTCCAACATTATACTTTGATCCTAAAATCCGTTGCAAACTAGTATTGCCGACAGTTACAATTAATTGCGGGTGAACTTGATTCAATTCCCAATCAAATAATGGCGCATATGCCAGCACTTCTTTTTTACTTGGAGTACGATTGGGATACTTGGTTTCTTGTTCACCTGTTTTTTTATTGACTGCTTGCTTTACGGAGTATGGACGACTGCGAACTACACTGGTAATATAAACATCTTCCCGTGTTAAACCTGTAATTGAGAGCGACTTCATTAATTCTTTGCCTGATTGTCCTGAAAACGGAATATGCTGGGTGATTTCTTTTCTTCCTGGGGCTTCTCCGACAATCATCAATGGCGGATTAATTTTTCCTTGCCCTGATAAAAAACCTTCTAATTTAAATCCGGCAGCTCGTTTTTTGACTTTTTTTACTAAACTTTCTGGATATTGCATAATTTTCTCCTAAATCCTTGATAATAAAAAAGCCTGCTAGATTCCATCGAACCTAGCAGACTTCATAATTCTATTTGCTAGAATTATTTTTCACGAACTGAATCAAGAACTTCTTTAAGTTCTGAAGCTGACTTGTGTAAGCCGGCCTTTTCTTCGTCTGTGATGTGCATTTCAACGATACGTTCTACACCATTTTCACCAACGATTGCTGGGATACCTGTGAAGATATCGTTCAAGTCGTATTCACCGTTGAAGTATGCTGATACTGGTAAGATTGCGTGTTCATCATTTAAGATAGCACGAACTACACGAGCTGTACTCAAACCAATACCCCAGTTTGTAATCTTCTTACGATCAATGATGTAGTAAGCAGCGTCACGAACTGTCTTGCGGATTTCTTCAAGATCTTCTTTCTTGATAACGCCTTCGTCACCGTCTTCGATCCAGTCCATTAATGGCTTGCCACCGATTGTAGCTTGTGACCATAATGGTTGTTCTGAATCACCGTGTTCACCAACGATGTATGCTGAGATGTCGTGTGCGTCAACACCAGTCTTGTTTGATAATTGCATACGTAAACGAGTTGAGTCAAGTGATGTACCTGTACCGATAACACGGTTTTGTGGTAAGCCTGATTCATCCCATGCAACATATGTCAA
>DXFP01000053.1 GCA_019114385.1 Candidatus Ligilactobacillus excrementigallinarum
AAAAATTAAACGGCGATAAAGAGGCAAAGGATGGGATTTTATGGTTATCTTTTTAGTTTCGCTTGTCATTGTGGCACTGTTGATTTATTTGGGAGTGTATCTGTACAAACGACGCAATGCTAAATTGATTGACAGTTATCAAGAAGGAGTAAAACATATCACCGATACTTCTCTTGAGAAAGAAATGGCTGAAATTAGTCATTTGAATTTATCGGGCGAAAGTTTAACAGAGTTCGAAAAAATTGATAAAGATTATCGCGAAATTGTTAATCGCAAGTTGCCAGAAGTTTCTGAACTGTTAAATGATTTGAAAGAATTGAACCAACATTATCAATTCGGAAGAGTAAATCATGAATTGGCAGATGTTGATGAAAAAATGAACGCTACAACTTCACAATTTAAAGAAATCAAGGATAAGTTGGAAGAAATCCGGAAGGTTACGAAAGAACACCAAAAAGCAGTTTCTGAATTAAGTGCTAAGTATAAAGATTTACGAAAAACATTATTAGCGAAAAGTTTTTCATTTGGTCCAAGTAGTGACAAGTTAGAAGAACAACTAGGCGAATTGGAACAAAAATTCGATGATTATACAAAGGTAATGGAAAGCGGAGATTACGTTAAATCTGCTAAACCGTTAGTTGAATTACAAGATGCAACTCATGAGATGGAAGAAAAGATTGAAAAAATACCACCAATTTACAAGAATTTAAAAAATGTCTTTCCTGAACAAATTGAAGAGTTGAATCAAGCAGTTAATCAACTACTAAAGGAAAAATATGTTTTCCAAGAGAACTTAAAGAAGAAGTTAGATGAAATTCAAAAATTAGTTGATAAGAATCTCGTTAACTTAGAAAAAGTAAACGTAAAAGATGCTGAAAAGCTAAACGATCAGTTAAGTGATTCAATTGATGAAGTATACGATACGATAGACAAAGAGTATCGTGCTCGGCATTTAGTTGAAAAGAACTACAAGTATTATCAAGATTTTTTGGAACATGCGGAAAGTCAAGAACACGAATTGTTAATTGATTTAGATCGCTTATCACAAAATTATGAATTGACACATAATGAATTAGAAGATGCACATGAATTACAAGCTCAAATCCGAGAAGTGCGAAAAGACTTTGATAATTTTACTAAACAACGGACAGAAGGCATAATTTATTCAACTGAATTGAAGAAACAGAAAGAAAACATTGAAAAGTTAAATAAAATTGAAAAACGTCAAAAAGAAATTAATGATGGGGTTTCAAATCTTTGGAAAGAAGAAAAAGAAGCACAAAAAGCGGTTCAAAGCTTTGATTTGGAAATTCATCGTATGCGGCGCGATATTGAAAAATTGAATTTGCCAGGTTTATCAAAGGAATATACAGATTATTTCTTTAAGGTAAGCGATGAAATTCAAGCTTTGAATGAAGCATTGAATCAAATTCAAATTAATATGGATGAAATCACTAAAGCATTAATCAATACTCAATCAGATTTAGATGTTTTGGGTGACAAGACAAAAGAAATTATCGATTGCTCAACATTGACAGAAGAATTCTTGCAATATGCCAATCGTTATCGAACACGTTACCCAGAAATTGCAGAAGCGTACAAGAAGGCAGATCACTTGTTCAATAAACAATTTGATTATGTTGATGCATTAGATGTAATTTCAAATGCTTTAGAGGAAGTTGAACCTGGAATTTACAAGCGAATCACTGATGACTATGAAACACAAGAACAAGCACAACGTCAATATCCAATGAATTAATATTTCCAAAGAAGGCTGCGACATAATCCAGCCTTCTTTTTATATCCGCATAGATGCTTTTATTTTCGCTTTACAAAAGTAAGCCAAAATGATTAAATTAACAATGAGTCGTACCAGAATGAATAGATATAAATTATTTTAGAAAGGAAATGCTGCATGATTTATTTTGATAATAGTGCTACTACAAAAGTGGATGATCAGGTATTAGAGACTTATAACAAAGTAAGTCAAAATATTTGGGGAAATCCATCATCATTACATGCATGGGGTGAGAAAGCATTCAACTTGCTGGAACAGTCACGAAAGCAAATTGCAGATTTGATGCATTGTAATGCAGATGAGATTTACTTTACTAGTGGCGGTTCTGAAGGTGATAACTGGGCAATTAAAGGAACTGCAATGGAAAAGATGCCGTATGGTAAGCACTTAATCACTTCAAGTGTTGAACATCCGGCAGTTTCCAATACAATGGCACATTTAAAAAAAATGGGCTTTGAAGTGACTTATTTACCAGTTGATAAAGAAGGTCGTGTATCTGCAAAAGATTTAAAAGCCGCAATTCGGAAAGACACAGTTCTGGTTTCAATTATGGCAATCAATAATGAAATCGGAACAATTGAACCCATCGATGAATTGGCAAAAGTATTGGAAGATTACCCGAAGATTCATTTTCATGTGGATGCTGTACAGGCAATTGGAAAAGGAATTGATGATTTATTAGCCAATCCACGAATTGATTTGATGACTTTTTCTGGACACAAATTCCATGCTCCACGCGGAATTGGATTTATGTATAAAAAGCGTGGTCGCATGATTCAACCTTTAATTGATGGTGGCGGTCAAGAAAAGGCCTTGCGCGGTGGCACAGAGAACTTGCCCGCAATTGCTGGAATGGCAAAAGCGTTGCGGTTACTGCTTGATAACGAAACAGAAAAGGTAGCAATGCAACGTGAAATAAAGCAAAAAATTTACAATCATATTGTAAATTTTGATAAGGTTCACATTTTTTCACAACCGACAGCGCAATTTGCTCCCCATATTTTATGTTTTACAATTGATGGTGTTCGTGGAGAAACAATCGTACATGCATTTGAAAAGTATGGAATTTATATTTCAACAACAAGTGCATGTTCATCTAAAAAAGGAACAATTGCGGGAACTTTGAATGCAATGCATGTTCCAGAATCAATTGCAAGTTCAGCTGTACGTATTAGTTTAGATGAACATAATACAATGGCCGAAGCAGAAGAATTTATTAAAGTATTTGATCAATTATATGAAAAATTTAAGATGATTAACTCATAAGATTGGAGGAATAAAATGCAATATTCAGAAATTATGGTTCGTTATGGCGAATTGTCTACTAAGGGAAAGAACCGTAAGAATTTCATTGATCGGTTGGCATATAATGTGCGGCAAGCATTACATGAATTTACGCAGTTAAAGATTACTGCGCATCGTGATCGGATGCATATTCAATTGAATGGCGAAGATTCGAATTTGG
Source organism: Candidatus Ligilactobacillus excrementigallinarum (assembly GCA_019114385.1). Taxonomy (GTDB): domain Bacteria; phylum Bacillota; class Bacilli; order Lactobacillales; family Lactobacillaceae; genus Ligilactobacillus; species Ligilactobacillus excrementigallinarum. The sequence continues at coordinate 3,264 of DXFP01000053.1, forward strand.
TTATGGAACGGTTAAACCAAGTATTCGGAATTCAAAATTATTCACCTTCAATTAAGGTTGAACGAGATATTGAAGCTGTAAAAGCCAAAGCTGTGGAAATGATGAAGGAAAAATATCATGCAGGCATGACTTTTAAGGTAAATACGCGGCGTTCTGATCATCAATTTGAATATGATACAAATGCAATGAACGACCTTTTAGGCGGTGCAATTTTATCATCCTTTGATGACATTCATGTAAAAATGAAAAATCCAGATGTTACTTTACGCTGTGAAGTTCGTCCAGATGGAATTTTCTTATCATTCGGCAAAATTCCAGGTGCTGGTGGTTTACCAGTTGGAACAGCAGGAAAGGCAATGTTGATGCTTTCAGGCGGAATTGATTCACCAGTTGCAGGTTATCTAGCAATGAAGCGTGGGGTAGATATTGAAATGGTTCATTTCTTTAGTCCGCCATACACAAGTGAACAAGCCTTAAATAAAGCAAAGGAATTAACTGCTAAATTAGCTCCATATGTTGGAAAAATTAAATTTATTCAGGTTCCATTTACAGAAATTCAGGAAACAATCAAGCATGATGTTCCAGAAGGATATTTAATGACAATTCAACGCCGCTTTATGTTACGCTTAACTGAAGCAATTGCTAAGAAACGGCATGGATTGGCAATCTTTAATGGTGAAGCATTAGGCCAAGTAGCATCTCAAACCTTAGAAAGTATGGCAGCAATTAATGATGTCACAACGATGCCGGTTTTACGCCCAGTAGTTTCAATGGATAAAAATGAAATTATTGAAATTGCACAAAAAATTGATACATTTGATTTATCAATTCAACCATTTGAAGACTGCTGTACAATTTTTGCGCCACCTTCACCAAAGACAAAACCAAGAATTGATAAAGCACGTCAATATGAGGAACGTCTTGATGTTGATGGCTTAATTCAACGGGCATTAGATGGAATTGAAATTACAGAAATTAAAGTTTCAGATGAATTTATGAATCAAGACGAAGAAGATTTTGCAGAATTACTTTAATTCAATGCTTGACGAACTAAATTTAGCAAGCTAGAATGAAATTATAAAAACGATGATCAAGAGGAATTTAGGTCAGAATCTTACAGGAAGAGTCAGAAACTGAGACGACTTAGACGATACTTAAATTTGTAGCTTGGGAGTTGTTATTCTGAACGGATATTAAGGATAGCCGGACTTGCTGATAGTTCGTTAACATTAAACAGCTAAGTGGAGAACAAAGTGTTTTCAAATTAGGTGGTACCACGGCATTGTCGTCCTATGTGATGACAGTGCTTTTTTTATATCCGACAGACAATTTATGTAGAAAGGAATTTATCGATGAGAGAAATTGATATGTCGACAAAATACGATCCAAAAGAAGTTGAACCGGGTCGTTATGAAAAATGGGTTAAAGACGGCGTTTTTAAACCTAGTGGCGATAAAAAAGCAAAACCATATTCAATCGTTATTCCACCACCAAATGTAACTGGTAAGTTGCATTTAGGACATGCTTGGGATAATACTTTGCAAGATATGTTGATTAGACAAAAACGTATGCAAGGATACGATACACTATGGGTTCCTGGAACTGATCATGCAGGAATTGCTACTCAAGCTAAAGTAGAAGCCCAATTACGTGAAGAAGGCATTACTCGTTATGATCTCGGACGTGAAAAATTTGTTGAAAAAGTTTGGGACTGGGTACATGAATATAGTGATATCATTCATAAACAATGGGCTAAGATGGGGATTTCTGTTGATTATGACCGCGAGCGTTTTACTTTGGATGATGGATTATCTAAAGCAGTTCGGAAAGTCTTTGTTGATTTATATAACAAAGGTTTAATTTATCGTGGTGAATATATCATTAACTGGGATCCTCAAGCGCGTACAGCTTTATCAGATATCGAAGTTATTCATCAAGATGATGAAGGTGCATTTTACCATGTTAAGTATCCATTTGTTGATGAAAACTATACATTTAATGGTAAGCACTATATTGAAATTGCAACTACTCGACCAGAAACAATGTTTGGGGATGTGGCAGTTGCAGTTAATCCAAGTGATGAACGATACAAAGAACTTGTAGGCAAAGAAGTGGTATTACCATTACAAGGTCGTCATATTCCAATCATTGCAGATCAATATGTTGATCCAGAATTTGGAACTGGAATGGTAAAAATTACTCCAGCGCATGATCCTAATGACTTTAAGGTTGGAAATCGGCATAATTTGAAGCGGATTAATACTATGAATGAAGACGCTACAATGAATGAAAATGCTGGTAAGTATGAAGGTATGGATCGCTTTGAAGCTCGTAAAGCAATTGTCAGCGATTTGGAAGATGAAGGCTATATGCTTAAAATTGAACCAATCGTACATAGCGTTGGTCACTCTGAACGGACCGGGGTTCAGGTTGAAGCTCGGTTATCAACACAATGGTTTGTAAAGATGAAACCATTAGCTGAAATGGCATTGAAGAATCAAAAAGAAGGCGACAAGGTAAACTTTGTTCCTAAACGATTTGAACATACTTGGAATCAATGGATGGAAAACATTCATGACTGGGTAATTTCACGTCAACTTTGGTGGGGACACCGCATTCCAGCATGGTATAACAAACAAACTGGTGAGACATATGTTGGAATGGAAGCTCCAGAAGATATTGAAAACTGGGAACAAGATCCAGATGTTTTGGATACATGGTTCAGTAGTGCATTGTGGCCATTTTCAACAATGGGTTGGCCAGATACTGATGCGGAAGACTTTAAACGTTACTTCCCAACAAGTACTTTAGTTACTGGTTACGATATTATTTTCTTCTGGGTTTCACGGATGATTTTCCAAAGCCTTGAATTTACAGGCGAAACACCATTTAAAAATGTTGTCTTGCATGGTTTGATTCGCGACGAACAAGGACGGAAGATGAGTAAGTCTCTTGGAAACGGAATTGATCCAATGGATGTCATCGATAAGTATGGTACAGATGCATTACGTTGGTTCTTAACAACAGGTTCTACTCCTGGCCAAGATATCCGTTTCTCATACCAAAAAATGGATGGTGCTTGGAACTTTATTAATAAGATTTGGAATGCAAGTCGGTTTGTAATTATGAATCTTGATGAAGATACTAAGGCAGAATTACCATCTAAAGATGAATGGCAATTGGCTGATAAGTGGATTATTAGCCGATTAAATGACACGGTTAAAGATGTCACTCACTTCTTTGATATCTTTGAATTTGGAGAAGCAGGTCGTTCACTTTATAACTTTATCTGGAACGATTTCTGTGATTGGTACATTGAAATGGCCAAAGAAAACTTGAATGGTTCAGATGAAAAACTTAAGAAGAATACTCAAGCGATTTTATGCTACGTGCTTGATCAAACTTTGAGATTGTTACATCCTGTAATTCCATTTGTAACTGAAAAAATTTGGTTAACAATGCCGCATGAAGGTAAGTCAATTGTTGTTGCTAAGTATCCAGAAGTACACCCTGAATTTGAAGATCAAGCTGCAGAACGACAAATGGAAAACTTGATTGAATTAATCAAGTCGGTACGTAATAGTCGTGCAGAAGTGAATGCTCCAATGTCATCTGCAATTGATATTTTAATTAAGACGAAAGATGATGAAACAAAGAAGATTTTTGAAGATAACATTGATTATATTCAAAGATTCTGTCATCCAAAACACCTAGAAATCAGTGCAGATGTTGAGGCACCAGCATTAGCAATGACTTCCGTAATCACCGGTGCAGAAGTGTACTTACCATTAGCCGATTTAATTGATTTGAATGAAGAAATTAAGCGACTTCAAGGTGAAGCAGACAAACTTGAAAAAGAAGTTATGCGTGCTGAAAAGAAGTTAAGCAATGAAAAATTTGTAGCAAATGCTCCAAAGCAAGTTGTAGACAAAGAACGTGAAAAGTTAGCTGATTATCAAGATAAATTGGCTGCTACAAATAATCGAATTGAAGAACTTCAAGCTGAATTAGATAACTAAAATGATTTATTAGGCGTGAGCCCTTCAAAAAATATGGTTTGAATGGGTTCATGTCTTTTTTTTGAAAGTTAGGAAGATTGTTATGGAAAATTCTGCATATCAAAAGGCACTCAATTTTATTCATGGAAGAACAAAATTTAAGAAAATTCCAACTTTGGAACGCATGCAAGATTTTTGCAGACGCTTAGGTAATCCTGAACGTAATTTGAAAATGATTCATATTACCGGAACAAATGGCAAAGGGTCAACCACTGCTTTTGCTCGGCAATTATTAATGGAAAAAGGATTCAAAGTCGGCTCGTTTACCTCACCATTTATTATTAAGTTTAATGACCGCTTTTGTATTAACGGCAAAATGATTTCAGATGATCGTCTTGTAGAAATTGTTGATGAAATTCGTCCAATTGTAGATCAAATGGACATTGACTGGGAAAAGCGCGGTGGTGGTCCGACTGAATTTGAAATTGATACAGCAATAATGTTTAAGTATTTTGCAGAAGAACAAGTAGATTATGCAGTGATTGAGGTTGGCCTTGGAGGCACGTATGATTCTACTAATGTGATTATGCCATTAGTTTCAGTAATAACGAGTGTTGGCAAAGATCATTTAAAATATTTGGGACCAACAATTAAAGATGTTGCACGCAATAAAGCTGGAATTATCAAAGAAAAAACTCCAGTGATTATTGGCAATGTTCCTGAAGCTGCATATAAAGTAATTCAGTCAGTTGCAGCAGAAAAAAATGCCGAATTATTTGCATTAAATCAACAAGTGAATGTTGAAAAACAACCGCAACGAGATTGGGGTGAAAGATTTAACTATCACTTTGAAGATGCTCATTATCAAAATTTAATTGTTAATTTAATGGGAGATTACCAAATTAACAACGTCGCCTTAGCCCTAACTGCATGCCTAATGATTGCCAAACAAGAAAAATGGCAATTTAGTTTAGCAGAGATTAGAAATGCCTTGGAGAAAACAACATGGCCTGGAAGATTTGAAAAAATTAATCAAGAGCCGCTGATTATTTTGGACGGTGCTCATAATTTACAAGCAGTTAAACAAATTACTAAACTGTTAAAAACACGCTTTAAGCAAAATCAAATCTATTTAATAATGTCAATTTTACAAGATAAGCAGTCTGAGGAGATGTTGGCTGAACTTTTAACATTACCGAATGTAAACGTGATTTTAACCAGATTTAATAGCCCAAGACCAATTGCTGATTTAAATCAACTAAAAGAAAAGTTCCCTCAAATTGAGATTATTAATCAGTGGCAATTGGCATTGGTTAAGGTAATTCAAAATATGTCGGCAGATGATATATTATTATTTGCAGGTTCGCTTTATTTTATTTCGGAAGTACGTGAATATTTTGTGAATAAAGAAGAGGAGCAATAATTTATGAAAATTAAAGCAATGATTTTTGATATGGATGGAGTCGTTTATGATTCTGAAAAAATGTATTTTGCAGCTGATCAGGCAGCGGCAAAAAAATTAGGCTTCGATTTTCCTTTTGAATATTATAAACAATTCATTGGAGCCGGCTATGACACAATGTATAAGACGATGGTTAAAGACTATGGTGATGAAGATTTAATTAAACGGTTCATGGAATTGAATCGGAAAGAAATTATTCCAACTATAAAAAAAGGAATGCTTAAATTTAAGCCTGGTTTTCTAAAGTTAGCACAATACTTGGAAGATCATGGAATTATTTATGGATTAGCGTCAAGTAATTATACAAAGGATATTAATTTTTATCTCAAAGAAACGAATTTTGAAAACCGGTTTAATTTTATTGTTTCAGCAAATGATGTTGCTAAAGCTAAACCTGCTCCTGATATATTTTTAAAAGCTTGGGAAAAAGCAGGTAAACCAGCTAAAAACGAAACAGTAATTATTGAAGATTCAACAAATGGAATCAAGGCGGCAAATCAAGCGGAAATTCCAGTTATTATGGTTCCAGATTATATTAAACCAACGACATTTGAAAAGGAACATACGCTTGCAATTAAATCAGATTTAAATGAAGTAATTGATTTTATTAGGTAGTACAATTCAGCTTCAAAAACTCGTATTTATATATGAGGTGATATAAATGAAGTTGATTAATCAATTGACCGATGAATATGTGATGGGACAATTAAGTCAATTTGGACCAGATACTTTAACAGATAAGGAATTACTATATTGTATTGTACGTATTTTTTGCAGCCAAAAAGTAGCACAAAAAAGTACAATCAGCTATTTTGATGAAAATCATGATTTTTCAAGAATTACGCAATTAACGCGGCTTGACTGGGAATTACTTTTTAATAACCAAAATAAAGCATTGAAAATGTTAGCAATTGAAGAATTGTTAAAAAGAAATCAACAATCGACGAAATATATTTTGGGACAAATTTGTTCAAGTAAAAAAGTTGGTGAATACTTGATTCCTAAATTAAAGTTTTATCAACAAGAAGTATTGTATGTCCTATATCTAGATACTAAAAATCAAATCATTCATGAAAAAGAATTATTTAAAGGTACACTGAATCAAGCAACTGTACATCCGCGAGAAATTTTTAAATTTGCAGTACAATATAGTGCCGCACGCATCATTGTTGCTCATAATCATCCAAGCGGAATTTTAACGCCTTCAGAAAATGATCAGCAAATGACTCAAAGATTAGCTGAATGCGGTGAAATTCTTGGAATTGAGCTACTTGATCATTTAGTCATTGGACAAAAGGACTATTATAGTTTTCGCGAGCATCATGTAATTTAAAATAGGAAAACACTAAAAACGGGTATGCTGTAAGAAAATGTTCAACGAATCACAGAAGAAAGATTCGAGAAATTACGAACTTACAAGCTGCCCGTTTATTTATACAAATAAAAAAGGTTGGACTTTTGTCACAACCTTAGATAATTCCTTGAATTAAATTATATGTTCCGGCAATCAGCATAACGATGTATGCAATTTTGCGGACAGTTTGCATTGAAATTTTTTGTAAAATTCGATTACCAACATAAGTTCCAATTAGGCAACCACCAACCGCACAAATTGAAAATAATGATAATCTATTTGTGAATTGAGTGTAAATTAAATCATTTACAAGTAAGATAATTGAGGTCAAGAAGAAGTAAGTTTGAATAGTTGCTTGATATGTGATTGGATCATCAATTACTGAATCATAATATGCAACCATTGGTGGCCCACCAACCGCGAACAAACCGCCGCTTAATCCACTTAGACTGCCTACACAAGCCTCTGTAAAGATATTTTTTGAAAGCTGAATCTTAGGTGCGAATTTGATTAGATAGATTGCTAAAATCCATAGAAAGATGCCTAGAAGAAGAGACATAGTTTTAGCAGAGAAATCAACCATTAAGTGAACTCCAATCGTACTTGTGATAAAAGAAAATATTGCTGGAATAATGATTAAATTCCATTTGATTTTTTTGAAATAACGGATGATAATCGTAATTTGCAAAAAAATACAGGTTAAAACTGAAATCATGGCTGCATTTTTGTACGGTAAATCAATGAAATAAATGGAACAAATAGTGATCCAAAACCAAATCCTCCGGTAGTTTGAATTAATGCGGCTAAAAAAGCAATACATGCAATAAAAATTAGACTCATTTAAATTCATTTCCTTTATAAAAATGCTTCAATTTTAATTATAGCATAAAAAATTTAACTAATTTGAAAATTAGGATATTACAATTCTTGTTTAAAAAAATTGTGTATGATAAAATTTCTTTGCGTAAAAGAAAGAAGGTTAACCATGTTACAAGGAACAGTGCATAAATTTGACAAACAAAAAGGATTTGGTTTTATTACTCCAGACGGTGAAAAGCAGGATTTATTTGTCCACTTTTCGGCAATTAATACACTTGGATTTAAAACACTAAACGAAGGTCAAAGAGTAGAGTTTGTTGAAGTTGAAGGTAAACGTGGGATGCAAGCAAGTGATGTGCACCCATTAAATTAAAATATCTTGGATTTTATCTCCGGCACAAGTTTTATTGTGGTATAATCTTACTAAATGTTAAAATTAAAGATAGTTATAAATAGAAGACGGATGAAGGGATGAGAAAGAGTGTTCGGATTTGGTGCGAAAAATATCGGAATTGATCTTGGAACCGCAAATACAATTGTATACTCAGAAGGAAAGGGGATTGTTTTAAGAGAACCTTCTGTAGTTGCTAAAAATACTAAAACAGATGAAATTGTGTCTGTAGGTTCAGAGGCACGTGCAATGATTGGAAGAACACCTGCAAGTATCGTTGCAATTCGTCCAATGAAAGACGGTGTAATTGCAGACTATGATACTACTGTTTCAATGATGAAATATTACATTGAAAAATCATTAGAGCCTCATTCAGGAAGACCAGATGTAATGGTCTGTGTACCTAGTGGTGTTACTGAAGTTGAAAAGCGTGCAGTAATTGATGCTACTAAAGTGGCAGGTGCAAAGGATGCATATGTGATTGAAGAACCATTTGCTGCCGCCATTGGTGCTGGTCTTCCTGTAATGGATCCTACTGGAAGCATGGTAGTTGACATTGGTGGTGGGACAACAGATGTGGCTACAATTTCATTAGGTGGAATTGTATCAAGCCGTTCAATTCGAATGGCAGGTGATAAGTTGGATGAAGCAATTATTGCATATGTTCGGTCTCATTATAATTTATTAATTGGAGAACGAACTGCTGAACAACTGAAAATCGATGTTGCTTCTGCTTCAGTTGAAGCTGCAAAAGAATTAGAAAGTCAGAGTGTTCGTGGACGTGATTTAGTAACAGGATTGCCACAAACAGTTGAAATTAAACCTGAGGATGTTGCAACTGCAATTCAAGAGGTTGTCCAAGCAATCATTACAGCAATTAAGGAAACTTTGGAAGAAACTTCTCCTGAAATTGCTGCAGATGTTATTGATCATGGAATCGTGTTAACAGGTGGCGGTGCTCAATTGAGACATTTACCAGAAGTTATCTCAGAAGCCACTAAAGTTCCAGTTTTTGTTGCTTCAGAACCATTGGATTGTGTTGCTATCGGAACTGGTGAATCATTAAAGAACATCGACGTAATGAAGTAACACTGACGATGAAAATCGTATCATTTTAAGTGGTAGCAAATTAGTGTTCGCCGGTTAAAAAATGATACGGTTTTTATTTTGAGGAGGATTATTAATGCAAAAACCTTTTTTCAATAAGAAACTGGTAATTACGTTAGTTTCGTTGATTACTGCATTTTTGTTAATTGCATTTTCAATTGTCGTACGAAATGATCGTTCTACTCCATCATTTATTCAAAGTATTGGAAATAGTGCAGCAGGAGTAGTTGATACGGTTGTAAATGCACCTGCAGAAGGAATCTCAAAATTTACAGGTTCAGTTTCAAATTTAGTGAATACATACCAGGAAAATGCACAGTTAAAGAAAAAAGTTGATTCAATCAATGCTTTACAAGTTGAAAATGAGACTTTAAAGCAAGAAAATAAGCAATTAAAACAACAACTTTCTTTGGATAAAAGTTTAACATCATATGACAGTATTTCAGCTTCTGTAATTTCACGTGCTCCTTCTACATGGCAAAATTCAATTGTGATTAGTAAAGGGGCAAATGCTGGAATTACAAAGGGTTCAGCCGTTTTATCTGATAAAGGAATTATTGGTCGGGTTTCTGAAGTAAATAAAACGAATAGTAAAGTTGAATTACTAACTACACAAGATGATTCAGCAAACCGGTTTGCTGTTCAATTAATTGATAATGACGGTAACACTGTAAATGGATTGATTACAGATTATAATACTGATACAAATCAATTAGTAATGGGACAAATCACCTCAAAAGAAAAGGTGAAAAAAGGAACTAAAGTAATTACATCCGGATTAGGTGGAACAACTCCTAAGGGTTTATATGTGGGTACAGTAGCAAAGGTTGTTAATCAAGATGATGGATTGCCAACTAAAATTTATATTAAACCAGCTGCTGATATGACGAACTTAAGTGTTGTTACAGTTGCTAAGAGACAAGATTAGAGGGGTGCATGATGAGAATTCAAAAAATGCGATACATCTTTCCAATCGGATTGTTTTTAGCAGTTTTTTTAGACGGAACATTGACTCATATTTGGTCTGGCTGGATGGTAACTCCTTCAGTTTCAATTGAAAGCCGCTTAGTCATGTTGTGGTTGTTTATGGCTGTATGTTTTGGCGATGTGGAACATATTATTCCATGGACAATTTTTGCGGGGTTTGTATATGATATGTTTTATACAGGAATAATTGGCGTATTTTTATTATTATTGCCATTGATGATTTATATTACACGATGGATAATTCAATATTTTGAACCATCATTTGTAGTATTTTTATTAATTTATTTGATTGAAATTACACTGTTGCTGTCTCTTGGTTACGGAATGAATGTGTTAATTAATCAAACAAATATCTCAGTCATCACATTTATTGGAAGAACACTAGGACCAAGTTTAGCATATAACTTGGCATTCTTTGTTGTTTTATACTATCCATTGAAAAAAATGTTCCTGAAATATTCCTAGGAGAGGTGTGAAAAGATGCCAAGCGAAGCCATTTCATTAAAAGGTCATAAAGATGGCTATGAATTAGTTTTACATAGTGAGGCTAGTTTTGAACAGATTACTACAGATTTAAAAAAATTACTTGGAAAATTGTATAAAGACAATGCCAAATTTGATGCTGATAAAATTGAGTTCAGTATTAAAACTGGGAAACGTTTACTTACAGCTGCAGAAAAAAAGCAAATTGAAGCTCTTTTTGCAGACTATCCGCTTTTTACCATTCATCGAATTAAAGCAGATGTGCTTTTAAAAGACGATGCAGTAGAAATGATTGAAAAAAATACAATCCATCCAAATGCAGACATTATTCGAAATGGACAAGTTAAAACAATTAAGGGTGATGTTTTGTTTACAGGTACAATCCATGAAGGTGGAATTTTACAAGCAACAGGTAATATATATTTACTAGGTAATGTTGAAGGAATTGTATCTGCAGGTTATCCGGATAATGATAGTGCAGTAATTGTTGGTAATTTAAGTGCTGCACAACAAGTGAGAATTGCAGATTTAGTCACAATTTTTGATGATGAAAATCGTGCTGATTCATTTGAACCGGTTGTTTATGTGAATGATTTGCATAAATTATCATATTTGAGATTAGAGGATTTGAAAAAGTTACGACCTAAGATTTATTCAAAAATTGGAGGACTTTAATTATGGGAAAATCAATTGTTATTACTTCTGGTAAAGGTGGAGTAGGTAAAACTACTACTTCTGCTAATCTAGGAACTGCATTAGCCTTGATGGACAAGAAAGTATGTTTGATTGACCTTGATATTGGTTTGCGGAACCTTGATGTAGTATTAGGACTTGATAATCGGATTATTTATGACATTGTTGATGTTGCTCAAGGAAGAGCGAAATTGCATCAAGCTTTAATTAAAGATAAGCGATTTAATGATAAACTCTATTTATTACCAGCAGCACAAAATACAGATAAAAGTGCCTTGGAACCTGATGAAGTAAAGAGCATTGTAGAAGAGTTAAGGCCTGATTTTGATTATATTTTATTGGATTGTCCAGCTGGAATTGAACAAGGCTTCATGAACGCTGTTGCTGGTGCAGATCAGGCAATCGTGGTTTCAACTCCAGAAATTTCTTCAGTGCGGGATGCAGATCGGGTTGTTGGCTTACTTGAACAACAAGATTTAAAAGAACCGCCAATGTTAATTATTAATCGAATCAAGAAGCACATGGTGAACGACGGTGATATGATGGATGTTGATGAAATCACGCATCACTTATCAATTAAGCTATTGGGAATTGTATTTGACGATGAAGAAGTAATTAGTTCATCAAATAAAGGTGAGCCAGTTGTATTAGATGATAAGAGTATGGCCGGTCAAGGATATCGGAATATTGCACGTCGTCTTGAAGGTCAAACAGTTCCATTAATGTCACTTAAAGAACAAAAGAAAAAAGGATTCTTTGCTAAAATTGGTGATTGGTTTAAGAAGAAATAATTTAATGTAAGATGTAAACAATTTTATAAGTAGTGAATTACATCTATAAAATTGGCTAAAGGGTGTGTTAATCACACTCTTTTTTAGAGAGGAAAGAATTGAATGGCAGTATCAAAGAAAAAAAGTAGATGGCCTAAAGTCTTTTTAATTATTTTATTAGTATTTGTGGTTGTCTTTTTCGGAATTTGCATTTTTTTTATTAACTATGGTTTTGGCAGACATACTAAGAGTCCAGATCAACCAACAAGAGAAGCGATGGAGTGGCTGGATAAAACGCCTAAACAAACTTGGCATGAAACAGCTGTCGGAAATGATAAAATAAAGTTAGTTGCAACATATGTACCAGCAGCAAAACAAACGAATAAAACGATTGTAGTTGCACATGGTTGGCGGGAAAATTCTAAATTGATGGCTCGATATATTAAAATGTTTCATCATTTAGGTTATAATGTATTAGCTCCTGATGATCGCGGAAGTGGTCGCAGTGGAGGAAAATATTTAGCATTTGGTTGGTTAGATCGCCTGGATTATGTAAAATGGATTCACCAAATTATTCAAAAAGAAGGGAAAAATGTTCAAATTGGATTATTTGGAGTAAGTATGGGCGGAGCAACCGTTATGAATGTAAGTGGTGAAAAATTACCGCCGCAAGTTAAGTGTGTGGTTGAAGATTGTGGATTCAGCAGTGTATACCAAGAATTTGATAATGTGATTACTGATGATTATCATTTACCAGCAACTCCAATTTTACAAGTTGGTTCTCAAATTGCGAAACCGTTAATTGGTTATGATTTTCGTGATGCAAGTACAGTCAATCAATTATATCACAATCACTTGCCAATTTTCTTCATTCATGGTGACAGTGATGATTTTGTAAAAACATCGATGGTATATCAAAATTATGACGCAACAGATGCTCCAAAACAAATTTGGATTACAAAGGATACTAGCCATGCGCATTCATTGAAGAATCACTATCAAGAATATCAGCAAAAAGTTGGTGCATTTTTTGCAAAATATTTAAAATGATCATTTTTTATCGGTAAAAAATTATGATACAATGATAATTACTGATAATAGAAAATATAAGTGAAGAAGGGTGTTTTATATATGTGCGGATTTGTTGGATATGTAAATCAAACTGATATCCCTGAAGATACAATTGTTCATATGGCGAACCGGATTAGACACCGGGGCCCTGATGATGAAGGATATTTTACAGATGAAAATGTTGCAATGGGATTTAGACGACTTTCAATTATTGATTTAGATCATGGTCGTCAACCTATGATTAATGATAAGCAAACTAAAGTGTTAACCTTTAACGGTGAAATTTATAACTATAAGGAAATTCGTGAAGAATTAATTCAATTAGGTTATCAATTTAAGACAGATGTAGACTCTGAAGTTCTTTTGCATGGTTATGATGCATGGGGACCAAAATTGCTTGATAAATTACGTGGAATGTATGCTTTTGTAATTTATGATCAAGAAAAGAATGAAGTTTTTGGTGCACGTGATCACTTTGGAATTAAACCAATGTACTACTATGATGATGGTAAGTCATTCTTATGGGCTTCAGAAATCAAAGCATTCTTAGATCATCCAAAATTTGTTAAGGAATTCAATGAAAAACTGCTACCTGTTCACTTAAGTTTTGAATTTATTCCTTCAAAAGATACGATGTTTAAGCACGTCTACAAGTTATTACCAGGACAATATTTTATTCATCGTAATGGTAATACTGAAATTTACCAATATTACAAGTTTAATTATGATCACATTGATCAAAATCAAACAGTTGATAAAGATGCTGAAAAGATTAAAGGAATTGTTGACGAATCTGTTAAGGCTCATATGGTAGCTGATGTTGAAGTTGGTAGTTTCTTATCAAGTGGAGTTGACTCAAGTTTTGTTTTAAATGAAGCTGCGAAATTAAAGCCAGTTCAATCATTCTCACTTGGATTTAATAATTCAAAATATAGTGAATTAGATTGGTCAAGCCGTTTTGCTAAGGAAATTGGTCAAAAGAATACTCGAATTACAATGGATGGTAATGATTATTTCGATATTTTACCAACTATTATGTATTATATGGATGAACCACTTTCAAACCCATCTGCAATGCAATTGTATTATTTGTCAAAAGAAACAAGCAAACATGTTAAAGTTGCATTGTCAGGTGAAGGTGCCGATGAATTCTTTGGTGGTTATAACACATACTTGGAAGCTAAACCATTTGAACGGTATCAAAAAGTTGTACCTCATTTTTTGAGAAATGCGATGGCAAAAGTTGTTTCAGGTCTTCCACGGTTCCACGGCAAACGTTTCTTAGAACGGGGAGCTCAACCATTATATGAACGTTATTACCGTGTAAATTATGTATACAACTATAATGAACGTCAAAAGATCTTGAAAGATAAGAGCTTAAATCTTGATACAGGTGATTACACAAAGCACATTTTTGATGAAGTTGCTAACAAGGATGAAATGACTCAAGAACAATACTTTGATATCAATACTTGGCTACCATTTGATATTTTGCACAAAGCTGATCGAATGAGTATGGCAAATTCATTGGAAGTCCGAACACCATTGGTTGATAAGAAAGTTGCTGAATTTGCTTCTACGATGCCAATTAGCACTCGGATTCAAGGAAAGGAAACAAAAGTATCATTCCGGAAAGCTGCTGAATCAGAATTGCCTGATCGTGTAGCAAATAAAGAAAAACTTGGTTTCCCATCACCAATTGCTTCATGGATTAAGGAAGACAAGTTCAGAAAACGAATTGAAGAAGCATTTACTTCTGACGTTGCAAAGAAATTCTTTGATACAGACGCTTTACTTGAAGTGTTGCAAGAACATATCAATGGAAAATCAAGCATGCAAAAGATTTTTACAATCTATACCTTTATTTTATGGTATCAAGTATACTTCCCAGAAGACACAGATGCAGACACAATTGATAAAGTTCAATACACACAACCAATTGATTAATTGATTATGCCGAATGGATTGATTTTTTAATAAATTAAGTCCATTCGGTTTATTTTTATTTTAAAATATGGAATAATTAGAAAAGAAGTTTATGTTAGTGAAGGTGGATTTGATGTCTTTAAGTTTTAATGATGCACAGCTATTATTAAAAGAACATCACTTGCTGATTGATTCTTCAAAAGGAGTCGCAGATGAATTTACAAGTGTTACATATGACTCACGTAAAGTGACACCTGAAAGTCTCTTTTTT
Organism: Candidatus Ligilactobacillus excrementigallinarum; assembly: GCA_019114385.1. GTDB lineage: Bacteria > Bacillota > Bacilli > Lactobacillales > Lactobacillaceae > Ligilactobacillus > Ligilactobacillus excrementigallinarum. Next base: position 18,596 of record DXFP01000053.1, read on the forward strand.
TGCAAAGGAAACTTTAAAGCAGAATATTTAGCAAGTGCAGTTGAAAAGGGAGCAACAGGATATGTTTCTGAAAAAAAATATGCAACTTCAGCTCAACTTGCATATTTGATTGTTAAAGATGTTCAAAAAGCAATGGCGTTGTTAGGCGCTGCATTTTATGGATATCCGCAAAATGATTTATTCATCATTGGAATTACTGGAACAAAGGGCAAAACAACCAGTGCATATTTAACTAAGGGAATCTTGGACCAAGCTAATCACGGAAAGACAGCTTTATTTTCAACAGTTGATCGAACTGTTGGCCCTCGCCCTGAAGATACTTTTAAGTCTAATTTAACAACTCCAGAGTCACTGGACTTATTCCATGATATGCGGACAGCTGTTGATAATGGAATGACTCATTTGGTAATGGAGGTTTCATCTCAGGCATATAAAAAGAACCGAGTTTATGGATTACATTACAATGTTGGGGTCTTTTTGAATATTTCACCAGATCACGTTGGTGAAAATGAACATCCTACATTTGAAGATTATCTCATTTGTAAAGAACAAATTTTAGCTAATTCAGATTATTGTATTTTAAATGCAGATACCGAACATTTTACTGATATTTATTATGCAGCAAAGTCTGATATTGATGCTGATCATTTAATCACCTTTACGCATCTAGATAAAAATGAACTACCTGATGGAAAGCAAATTGATATTCAAATTGAAAATGTAAAAGAAACTTTGATGGCAAGTACATTTAAGTTACATGCTCTTTCAAAAAAAGCTCAAGATTTAAAGATTGAAAATCAATATACAATTTCAATTCCAGGAGATTATAATGAAGGTAATGCAACAAGTGCAATTATCGCAGCATTGTTAGCTAAAGTACAATCAAATGATGCAGTTAAAGGGCTGAAAGACGTTAAAATTGCTGGCCGAATGGAAATGGTTGAAACTAAGCAGCATGGTTTAGTTTATATTGATTATGCCCATAATTATGCAAGTTTGCATGCATTATTAGAATTTCTGAGATCACAGCAAAAAGTTGATCATTTAATTGTAGTTGTTGGTTCAACAGGAAATAAGGGAGTATCTCGCAGAGCAGGCTTTGGTAAAGCAATTACTGAAGGTGCTGATTATGCGATTTTGACAAGTGATGATCCAGGCTACGAAGATCCAATGCAAATTGCAAAGGAAATTGATCAGCATATTGATCATGAAAAAGTCAAAGTACAGTTTGAACTTGATCGCGAAAAAGCGATTGCTCAAGCAATTACGATGGCTCATCCAGGTGATGTAGTGGTTCTTGCTGGTAAGGGAGAAGATAAATATCAAAAAATCAATGGAGTAGATACACCGTATCCAAATGATTTAAATGTAGCAAAAAAAATTGTGGAAGGATTAGAAGATGAATAATAATTTACCTAAATTTACACCAGTATTACTTGGGAGCGACTTCAATGTATATGGAATGGCTCGCTCATTTTACGAATTAACCAATCAACCAGTTAAAGCATTTGCAGAGCAGCAACTTGCCCCTACAAGATTCACTAAAATTGTTGATCTGGAATTGATTGATGGTTTTTCAGAAGATCCAACTTGGATTAATTCAATGTTAAAAATTAAAGAACGTTACCGTAATCATGAAGAACCTGTAATTTTAATTGGTTGTGGCGACGGTTATGCTGAGTTGATTTCAAAACATAAATCTGAATTGTCAGATGTTTTCATTTGTCCTTATATTGATTATGATTTATTGAAGCGCTTAAATAAAAAAGAGTCATTCTATGAAATTTGTGATGAATATGATTTGCCATATCCCAAAACAAAAGTTATCACAAAAGAAATGTGGGAAAGTAATGATCCAATTGAACAACCATTTGATTATCCAGTTGCATTAAAGCCATCAAACAGTGTTGAATGGGTTGATATTCATTTTGATGGTCGAAAAAAAGCATATCGGGTAAAATCAAGACCTGAATTGGATCAAATCTTACAAAAAGCATATACTAACGGTTATCAATCGGATTTTATTTTACAAGACTTCATTCCTGGTGATGATAGTAATATGCGAGTTTTGAATGCGTATGTTGATCAAAATCATCAAGTTAAAATGATGTGTTTGGGACATCCGTTGTTAGAAGATCCATCTCCAGCAGCAATTGGAAATTATGTAGCTATTCTACCTGAATATAATAAGGATATTTATCAACGCTTTCAAAAATTCTTGGAAGAAATTAATTTCACTGGATATGCAAACTTTGATATGAAGTATGATTCACGCGATAATACGTACAAGTTATTTGAAATTAATTTACGTCAAGGACGGAGCAGTTTCTTTGTTACTTTGAATGGTTATAACTTGGCTTCTTGGGTAGTAAAAGATTATGTAACACATGAACTTGAAAATGCTCCAACAGTTTATGGCAATAAGGATGCTAACAAACATCAATTATGGTTAGGTGTCCCAGTAAAAGTATTTAAGAAGTACGCTCGTCAAAATGGAGATAAAGAACGTGCATTAGACTTGATTGATCATAAACGTTATGGAATGACATACCGTTATGATAAAGATATGAATATTAAGCGTTGGGCATTATTAAAATGGATGGAACATAATTATGCTAAAAACTTTAAACGATATTTTAAAGAAAATAAGGGTTAATGGGTGATTTTATGAAACACTTTTTTACAATTATTGGTGGAATGGGTACGATGGCCACTGAAAGTTACATCCATCAGCTTAATAAGCGAATTGATGCTCATCAAGATCAAGATTATTTAAATTATATCTTGGTAAATCATGCAACTGTACCTGACCGAACTGCATATATTTTGGATAATTCCAAACCTAATCCATATGATGATTTAGCAGAAGATATTCAACAACAAGCACAGTTAAAGCCGGATTTTTTTGCATTGCCATGTAACACTGCTCATTATTTCTATGATGATTTGCAAAAATTAACGGATATTCCAATTTTGCATATGCCGCGTGAAGCAGTAAATGCAATTCATGAAAAATATCCAACAGCTAAAAAAGTTGGTTTATTAGCAACTCATGGCACAATTGCAGATCATGTCTATGAAAATGAAATAAAGAAGGCAGGATATGAATTTGTTGGGCCAACAGATTCAATTCAGGCAAAAGTCAATCAATTGATTTATACCGATATTAAGGAACATAATTATGTTGATCGTCAATTATTTCATGGATTAGTAAAGACAATGATTAATGAATTTGAATGTGATGTGGTAATTCTGGGATGCACGGAGTTATCATTAGCACAGGAACGGGAACCAATTGAAGCAATGCCAATTATTGATGGACAAATTGTTTTAGTTGAAAAGACTTTGGAAAAGGCATTAAAGATGCAGAAAGGTAAATAAATCAAAAAGAGGTTGGACTTTTATGTCGCAACCTCTTTTTAATTTACATAAATGAACTAACAGCTCCTAAAATTACAGCGCCAATGGTAAAAATTAACATCAGCCACACAACCACCATTGTTATTTTTTGGAAGGTTGATTTCTTTTCTTTTTTCTTTGCCACAATAATCATCCTTTAAAATCAATTACAAGGCTACTATACATTTTTTACCAAGTGGATGTCAATCGGTGGTTTACAAGATAAATTGAAAATTAAGTAAATTATCTTTATAATGATACCAGTATGATTTGGATTGAACGAGGTTATAGAATGCTTAAACAGTGGTATATTCAATTATTAATTTTAATATTAATTTGGATAATTTTGACTTTTATTACCAAACGTTTTATTTCGAAAAAATATCCGAAATTTAAGCGCTTAGATGTATTTAGTATTTTTCTGTTAATTGCTATCCATTTTCTCTCGCAAAATTTAATCGGGTTATCATTAATTCCTTTCTTAGTTTGTGGATTATCATTATATGGATTAGCAATGACAATTTTGTATGCAGTACTTGAAGGTCAGATTATTTACAAAAAGTTTTTAACTCGCTTTTGGCGAGTGGCAGACTTAGTAATTTTAGGACTGTATTGTGTATTATTGATTTTTAAGATCGTATCATTGTTCTAATATTTCTACGAAGAGGTTGTGACTGAGTCCAACCTCTTTTTTATCTGCAAAATTGGTTTTTAAAACAATTGGGTTCGATAATTTCTGAATCAATTCTATGTAATTCATCTGTTTTCCCCCAGTATACCTATTTTTTTGCTGTTATTTTTTCATTATCTTCATGACAAAATCATTTGTAATATAAATTTAAAAATTTATTAGTGGTTTTTCTTTTTAACAAGGTGGTTGAAAGTGGGGGATTGTGGTAATATGTTTCATGGAGGTAATTAGAAGGTGGTGAAGACAATGTTCATGGGTGAATTTAAACATTCAATTGATGCGAAAGGACGTTTAATTGTACCCGCAAAATTCCGTGACCAGTTAGGTTCAAATTTTGTGATTACTCGCGGCCTAGATGGATGTTTATTTGGTTATCCCATGGATGAATGGAATGTCTTACAAGATAAATTGAAAAAATTACCTTTGAATAAACGTGATGCACGTTCATTTGTGCGTTTTTTTTATTCAGCTGCAACAGAAAGCGGCTTTGATAAACAAGGGCGGATAAATATTCCTAAAGCTTTAAGAGAGCATGCAAAACTTGACAAAAAGTGTGTAATTGTCGGAGTTTCAAATCGAATTGAAATTTGGGCAGAAGAGCGTTGGGAATCATTTACTGATGAAGCTGAAGAAAACTTTGATGAAATTGCAGAAAATATGATTGATTTTGAATTTTAGGGAGAAACAATGACAGAATTTAAGCATATTACAGTCTTATTAAATGAAGCTGTTGAAAACTTAGAGATAAAGCCTGATGGAATCTACGTTGATTGTACACTAGGCGGTGGCGGTCATACTCGTAAAATCCTATCTCAGTTAGCTGAAAATGGTCACTTGTATTCTTTTGATCAAGATCAAACTGCAATTGATTATAATAAGCAGCAATTTGAAACTGAAATTAAACAAGGAAAGCTTACCTTAATAAAAGATAATTTCAGAAATTTAAAATTCGCTTTATCTGATTACGGAGTAAGTGAAGTAGACGGAATTGTATATGATTTGGGTGTTTCTTCTCCACAGTTCGATGTTGCTGAACGTGGTTTTAGCTATCGTTTAGATGCTCCGCTTGATATGCGGATGGATCAATCGCAAAAATTAACTGCACAGATTATTGTGAATGAATGGTCATTTAATGATTTGGTAAGAATTTTTTCACGATACGGAGAAGAAAAATTTTCGAAGCAAATTGCACGAAAAATTGAACAGGAACGGCAACAACAACCAATTGAAACTACTACTCAACTAGTTGAAATAATTAAAGCTGCTTTGCCCGCTAAAGTTAAAAGAAAAAGCGGACACCCTGCAAAGAAAGTTTTTCAAGCATTGCGAATTGCAGTTAATGATGAGCTCGGTGCGTTAGAGCAATCACTTGAAGCTGCATTATCATTGTTAAAATTGAATGGTAGAATTTGTGTAATTACTTTTCAATCTCTTGAGGATCGTTTAGTGAAAACACTCTTTAAGGAAAAAAGTTCTTTACCAGATTTACCACAAGGCCTGCCAGTAATTCCTAAAGATATGCAGGTTAATTACCGGTTAGTAAACCGAAAACCAATTGTTCCATCAGAAGAAGAAATTAAAATTAATCATCGCGCGCATTCAGCTAAATTACGTGTGATTGAAAGAATAAAAAAATAGGATAGATAAGGTTGTGAATATAAGATGGCTCAAGTAGCACGAAAATATGTAAAGCAAAATAATTATGGCAAACAAAAACAAAATAATACTCAAGTTTCAACACTTGAAATTCAAAAAAAGAAATTTCGCAGACGAGAAAAAGCTGCATTATGGGGTTCACTTGTTTGGGTTGCTGCTTTAGGGTGTTTTACAATTGCATCTTCAACGAATGTAAATTCTGCTCAAACCCGCTTGCAAGATATCACATCTGAAATTACAAGTATTTCAAATAAAAATTCAAATATTAAGCAAGAAGTAAGTGAACTTTCAAGTCGTTCACGTTTGACAGGAATTGCTAAAAAAGATGGTCTATCTTTAAATGAACAAAATACAAGGAATGTAACAAAATAATGAACAATAAGCGTGAGATAAATGATAATACAGATGATAGTAAAAAGTTTGGAAAAGTAATATTTTTCATTGTTCTTAGTATTTTTGTATTGATTATCTTCCGCTTTTTTTATGTCGGTGTTTCTCATCATGCTGATGGTGAAAATCTTAAGAAGAAAGTGGAACAGTTATATTCAAAAAGAACAGAAGTTAAAGCCAAACGTGGAACTATTTATGATGCAAATAATCAGGTAATTGCTGAAGATACTACTACATACTCTGTGTATGTTGTTTTATCTAAGGATGCACGGACATTTGACGGCAAACCAGCTTATTTGAAACCTTCTGAAAAGGATAAAGCTGCCAAGGTATTAAGTGAAAATCTTGGAACTTCATATTCGAAGATGAAGAAAATTCTTTCTCCTAAAGATCCAGATATCTATCAAGTTGAACTTGGATCTGTAGGAAAAAATATTTCATTAGAAACCAAAAAACGGATTCAGGATGCAAATATTACTGGGATTGAATTTACACCATCTCAAGCACGGTTATATCCAAATGGAACCTTTGCATCACACTTAGTTGGAATTGCTGAAAATGAAAATAATAAATTAGTCGGCATTATGGGAATTGAAAAACAATTCAATTCAAAATTATCTGGTAAAAATGGAATTAAAAGTGAACAAACTGATGGTCAAGGGACTAAATTGCCATGGACAAAGGAAGTTTCACGTCCAGTAAAAAATGGTGATAATATTTATACAACCTTGGATAGCCATTTGCAGAACTATTTAGAAACACTTTTGACCAAAGCACAAAATACTTATCATCCAAAGAATATTAATGCAGTTTTAATGAATGCTAAAACAGGCGAAATTATTGCCGCTAGTCAACGGCCAACCTTTAATGCTCAAACAAAAGTTGGCTTGAATTCATCTTGGACAAATACATTGACAGAATCAACTTACGAACCAGGATCATGTATGAAGATTTTTTCAATGGCAGCAGCAATTAATAGTGGCATTTATAATCCCAATGCAACTTTTAATTCTGGAAAATATAATATTGATGGTGCGTATGTATATGATTGGAATCGTGCTGGTTGGGGACCAATTACTTATCGTCAAGCCTTTATTCGTTCATCAAATGTTGGAATGGCGCATTTGGAACAACAAATGGGGGCTAAGAGATGGTTACGTTATTTGAAATCATTTGGTTTCTTAAAACCTGTAGATGCACCTGGATTAGAAAATGAAGCTAAGGGTTACATTGGTTATAAATATCCAATTGATCAAGCAAATACTGCTTATGGGCAGAGTATTGATGTTACAGCAATGCAAATGATGCAAGGATTTACTGCTATTGCAAATAATGGAACAATGGTACAACCACGTATTATCAAGAAAATTGTAGATCCAAATGATAATAAAACTGTTTATGAATCAAAACGTAAAGTTGTTGGTCATCCGATTACATCTTCAACAGCACAGCAGGTTCGTGGAATGATGCGAGATGTAATTACAGATAAGAACGGGACTGGTCAAGCATATAATATTAATGGGTATGATATTGGAGTTAAGACCGGAACTGCTCAAATTGCCAATCCAAATGGTGGCGGTTATTTGACAGGAGATACAAACTATATTTTCTCAGTTGCAGGTATTGCTCCATTAAATAATCCAAAATATATTTTGTATGTAACAATGCAGCAACCAGAGACATTTGGTACTCAGGGAGCAGCAACCAAAGTATTAGCAACGATTTTCAATCCAATGATGAAACAAACATTACAAGATGACAGTACAAAAGGGACTTCAAATTCTGATAATGAAGTTCCAAACGTAAAAGGATTAAGTGTTGAAACTGCACAACAAGAATTGAAAAAAACGGATGCAGATGTGATTATCTGCGGAAATGGTGTTAAGATTAACCAACAATCAATTCCAGCAAATCAAACAGTAATGAAAGGTTCAAAAATTATTTTAGTAACAAATGGTGCTAAAACAATTCCTGATTTAACTGGTTGGTCACGAAATGATGTAGTGACATTAGCTGATATGCTCGGAATCAAGGTTCATTTTGATGGTTCTGGATTCGTAAAATCGCAAAGTGTATCTGCAAATACGGTTGTAAAGAAGAATCAACAAGTAAATATTGCATTGCAATAGATAAGGAGAGTAGAGATGACAGTTACAAAATTGTTAATTCCATTTTGTTTAAGTTTAGTTTTAACAGTGGTATTTTTGCCACTGTTCATCAGTTATGCGCATAAAAAGAAACAAGGACAAATGATTCGTGAAGAAGGTCCTAAATGGCACGAAAAAAAATCAGGAACACCTACAATGGGTGGATTTGTATTTAACTTTGTAATTTTATTTACAAGTATTGTAGTGCCAATAATTTTTCATAATTTAAATCCCCAAATCTTGATTTTAGATTTCATTTTGATTTTATATGGATTTTTGGGATTTTGGGATGATTCAATCAAGCTATGGAAGAAGCAAAATGAAGGTTTAAAGCCATGGCAAAAATTAGCAGGCCAAATTGTTGGTGGAATTGTTTTTTTATTCGTTTATCGCTTTGAAGGCTTTCCATTTTCAATTAGTTTCTTTGGTCATGAATTGCACTTAGGATTTATTTTTATCTTATTTGTAATTTTTTGGTTAGTTGGTTTTTCAAATGCAGTCAATTTGACAGATGGAATTGATGGTTTAGTTGCGGGACAATCAATTATTGCATTTGGAGCATATGCAGTAATTGCAGGGGCTCAACATCAATATGATATATTAATTTTCTGCATCTCAGTAATTGGTGCATTAGTTGGATTCTTATTCTTCAATCATAAACCAGCTAAAATCTTTATGGGTGATATGGGTTCATTAGCATTAGGTGGAGCGTTAGCAGCTGTTTCAATCTTGGTTCATCATGCATTATCGCTATTGATTATTGGAATTATTTTTGTGATTGAAACAGCCAGTGTAATTTTGCAAGTTACATCATTTAGATTAACTGGTAAGCGAATTTTCAAAATGAGTCCAATTCATCACCATTTTGAAATGTGCGGTTGGAATGAATGGAAAATAGACATTGTATTCTGGATTGTTGGTTTGATTGCGGCAATTGGTTCAGTAATTGTGATTTTATAATTAAGGAAGTTCATTAAGATGAAAATGATTGATACTTATCGAGATAAAAATGCTTTGGTAATTGGACTAGGAAAAAGTGGAGTAAATTCAGCAAAGTTATTAAAAAAATTAGGCGCAAATGTTACTGTGAATGATAAAACTGATACTCCAAATGCCAAGCAAGTTGAAGAATTAAAATCTTTAGGAATTAAGGTAGTAACTGGAAGCCATCCAGTGTCATTAATTGATGATGTGGATGTAGTCGTTAAAAATCCAGTTGTACCATACTCAAATCCACTTGTAAAACAGGCATTAGCACGAAAAATTCAGGTAATTACAGAACCTGAATTGGCATATGAAATTCTTGATTGTTCAATGATTGCAGTTACCGGTACAAATGGGAAAACGACAACGACAACGATGATTACTGAAATGCTCAATCATGGTAGAGATGGGAAAGCATATGCTGCAGGAAATATTGGAATTCCTAGCACACAGGTTGCGCAAAAAGCTACTCCAAATGATGTGATGGTGACGGAATTATCAAGTTTTCAATTAATGGGAATTACTCAACTTCACCCGCATATTGCCGTTTTAACAAATATTTATGAAGCACATACTGATTGGCATGGTTCACGTGAAAATTATGTTAAAGCGAAGATGCGTATTACCATGAATCAAACGCAAGACGATTATCTGGTCGTAAATTGGGATGATCCGGAATGGCAGGAATTGAGCAAACAATCTAAAGCTCAAGTTGTACCATTTTCACGCAAAAAACTGACAACCGCTGGCGCATTTCAAGATGGTGAATGGCTATATTTCCGTGATGAAAAAATTATGAATATCAACGAAATTAAGGTACCAGGTACTCATAATATTGAAAATGCATTAGCAGCTCTTACAGTAGCCAAATTAATGGGGTGTTCAACCGAGGCAATCGTAACAGTATTGAAGACATTTTCTGGAGTTCGGCACCGTACTCAATTTGTGACTTCAATAAATGGTCGAAAGTTCTATAATGATTCTAAGGCAACTAATATGGAAGCAACTGAAAAGGCGTTGTCTGGATTTCAAGATAATGTCATTTTACTTGCTGGCGGACTTGATCGCGGTTACCAATTTGATGATTTAATTCCAGCATTTAAAAAGCATGTCAAAGCATTGATTGTGTTTGGAGAAACTGCAGAATTGATGAAAAATGCAGGAGAAAAAGCGGGAATTAAGATAATTAAAACTACTCATGATGCAGTGTCTGCTGTTCCAGTTGCTTATGATTTAAGTCAAAAAAATGATATTATTTTACTTTCTCCAGCTTGTGCAAGTTGGGATCAATGGCCTACTTTCGAAGTTCGTGGAGATAAATTTATTGAAGCAGTAGAAAAATTAGAACATCAATTGGAGGAAAAATAGATGAGACTGTTAGTTTCTGGTGGCGGAACTGGGGGCCACATTTATCCGGCGTTAGCATTAATTAATGAAATCAAAAAAAAGGATCCGACAACGGAAGTTTTGTATGTTGGTACTCGAAAAGGACTTGAAAGCAAAATTGTTCCAGATGCCGGAATTGATTTTAAAACAATTGAAATTCAAGGATTTAAACGTTCTTTATCTTTGGAAAACTTCAAGACAGTTTATTTGTTTTTGAAGAGTATTCATGATTCTAAAAAAATTATCAAGGAATTTAAACCAGATGTAGTAGTTGGAACTGGTGGTTATGTGTGTGGATCCGTTGTATACGCAGCTTCAAGAATGCATATTCCAACAGTTGTGCATGAACAAAATAGTGTTGCAGGGGTAACGAATAAATTTTTGAGTCACTTTGTAGATAAAGTTGCAATTTGTTTTGATGATGTACGCAAAGATTTTCCGGCAGAAAAAATTGTTTTTACTGGAAATCCTCGTGCACAACAAGTAGCTGGAATGCAAAATAAAAATCGCTTAAGTGAATATGGTTTAGCAAATGACAAACCAACTGTTTTAATTTTTGGCGGTTCACGCGGTGCTGAAAAAATTAATTCGTCGGCATTAGAAGCAATTAAAAAATTCGAAAATGTTGATTTTCAAGTTTTATTTGTGACTGGACGAGTTCATTATGATCAAATTATGAAAGATGCGGCAAAAATTGATATTCCGCAAAATGTAGTTATTAAACCATATATTCCAAATATGCCTGAAATTTTGCCGGAAATTGATTTAATTGTCGGACGTGCAGGTGCAACGAGTTTAGCTGAAATTACAGCACTAGGCATTCCATCAATTTTGATTCCTAGTCCATATGTAACGGCTGACCATCAGACTCGGAATGCAATGAGTCTTGTGACTAAAAGTGCTGCTAAAATTATTAAAGAACAAGATTTAAATGGTGAGATTTTAGCACAAACTGTAATTGATTTGATGAAAAATAAGGAACAACGTACTCAAATGGCGAAAAATGCTGAAGCAATGGGAGTTCGAGATGCTGCTGACCGTTTATACAATGTGATTGAAAAATTAATTGAAGAAAAATAAATTTTGAGGGGTAACGGTGATGCGAAAATCATTTAAAAAACTAAAAAAGTCCGAAGCGGAATTAACTCCTTGGGAAAAAGCACAAAAAAAGCGTCAGCAACAAAAGAAGCATCAGCATCATAAAAATGATTCACGTTCTTTTGTGAAAAAACTGCCTCAAACAAATAAATTACGAAAACAACGATTAGCAAAAGGAACAGTACAATTAATCGTTATCTTTGGTGTTTTATTTGTTTCTTCGTTATTTTTCATTTTACCGTTTAGCCGAATTTTATCAGTTAATGTGAATACAAATGATGCAGAAACTAGACTTGCAGTGATAAAGGCAAGTGATTTACATTACTATGAATCATTAATCGGCGTATGGCCGCAAACTAGCAAAATAGAGCAACGGATTCATGAAAAAGTCCCTTCTGTAAAAAAAGCCAAAATTCAATATGAGGGAAGTCATATAATTATTGACATTCAAGAATATCCAACAATCGGATATGTAATGAAAGGAAATAAATATTATAAGCTAACTTCATCTGGAATGATTGATAAATATGGTGCAAATAGCCCATCTGGTAATTATCCAGTATTTTATAATTTCAAAAATAATAGTGAATTAAAAAAAATGACGCATCAATATGATAAGTTAAGTAAGAACTTACAAAAAGGAATTTCTGAAATTCACTCAGAACCTACAAAAGCAGATCCTGGGAAAATAAAATTATATATGAATGATGGCAATCAAGTAATTGCTTCAACTGATACGTTTGCACAGAAGATGCAGTATTATCCTAATATTGTTTCTAAAATGAATCATACAGGAGTTGTCGATTTAGAAGTTGGGGCATATTCTTATCCTTATGGTAAAAATTAATATTTCAAAAAAAGAATTGGAAATCCCTGATTGGTGGTAGTAAAAAGGGGTATTTGTGTGTTAAAATTTAAATATTAAGATATTTTTCTTGAAAAATAACAAAAAAGTAACTGGATTGGAGGATTATAAGGTGGAAAATTCTGGAATTTATGTAGGATTGGACATCGGAACAACCTCGATTAAAGTCGTAATTGCAGAATACTTAAAAGACCAATTGAATATTATTGGTTATGGCAGTTCTCATTCGCAAGGCTTGTCCAGAGGTGTGATTGTAGATATCGATCAAGTCGTTTCTACAATTAAAGAAACAATTAAACAAGCAGAGCAAAAAGCAAATATTGAAATTGATAGCGTAACTGTTGGGGTGCCTGCAAATATGCTTCAAATTCAACGTTGCAAAGGAATGATTGCTGTAGGTGGTCAAGATGGAAACTCTGCAGAAATTACTGATGATGATGTTCATGAAGTAACCCGGGCAGCATTAGTGCAAAATCTTCCACCTGAACGTGATGTCATTGATGTTGTTCCTGATGAATTTTTCGTAGATGATATTGACAACATTAAAGATCCTCGCGGGATGATGGGCGTTAGATTAGAAATGCAAGGTGTAATGTACACTGGACCTAAGACGATTTTACATAATATTCGAAAATGTGTTCAACGTGCAGGATTAAAGATTAACGATATTGTAGTAGCACCGATTGCATTGTCTGAATATGCCTTAAGTGATGCTGAACAGGATTTTGGGGCCGTTTTAATTGATTTAGGTGGTGGTCAAACAACTGCTGCTGTAGTACATGATCATAAAGTGAAATATACTTATGTTGATCAAGAAGGTGGAGACTATGTCACTCGCGATATTTCAATTGTTTTAAATACTTCATTTGAAAATGCGGAAACTCTCAAACGTAATTATGGATTTGCGATGGCTTCACTTGCTTCTACTGAAGATTCAATCCCTGTAGAAGTTGTTGGTCAGCAAGAAGATGAAATGATTACAGAAGAGTATCTTTCTGAAATTATTGAAGCTCGTATGCGGCAAATCTTTGAGAAAATAAAACAAGCATTGGGAAGTATTAATGCCTTTCAACTTCCAGGCGGTGTTGTTTTAACAGGCGGAATGGCTGCATTACAAGGAGTAACTGAATTAGCTCAAGAAATTTTTGAGGTTCCAGTAAAAATTTTCTACCCTCAAGAAATGAATTTGCGTTCTCCACAATTTTCTCAAGTAATTGGGTTGATTGAGGATACTACAAAACAAAGTGAAATTAATATGGTAGTTAAAAGTACTCTTGAAAATATTGATTTTGTATCACAAAATCAAACTTCAGCCAATCCTTCAATGAAGCCAGTTAAGAAAACAAATGTCAAGAATACCAAAACAAAATCTAAAGTTGTAAATACAACAAATAAATCAGATAAACCAACTAAAGAAAAGAAAAAGCCAAAGAAGAGTAATGCAATTAAAAACTTCTTTAATAATTTCTTTGATTAATATGGATGGAAGTCTAAATTGTGAATAACGGAGGAGAACTAAATGGACTACGAAGTAGATGAAAACAACAAAGCTAACATCAAAGTTATTGGTGTTGGCGGTGCTGGCGGAAATGCCGTAAATCGAATGATCGCAGAAGATGTAAAGGGTGTTGAATTTATTGCTGCAAACACAGATGTTCAAGCATTAAAAAATTCAAACGCTGAAACAAAAATTCAATTAGGACCTAAATTGACAAAGGGATTAGGTGCAGGTGCTAATCCTGATGTTGGTGAAAAAGCTGCTGAAGAAAGTGAAGAACAAATTTCAGAAGCTCTTCAAGGAGCAAATATGATTTTCGTTACTGCTGGTATGGGTGGCGGTACTGGAACAGGTGCTGCTCCGGTTATTGCTAAAGTAGCTAAAGAAATGGGAGCTTTAACTGTTGGGGTTGTAACTCGTCCATTTTCATTTGAAGGACCAAAGCGTGCTCGTTTTGCTGCAGAAGGTGTGCAAAAGATGAAAGAACACGTTGATACTTTAATTATCATTGCTAATAACCGATTATTAGAAATTGTTGATAAAAAGACTCCAATGTTGCAAGCATTTCAAGAAGCAGATAATGTTTTACGTCAAGGTGTTCAAGGAATTACTGACTTAATCACATCACCTGGTTATGTTAACTTGGACTTTGCTGATGTTACAACCGTTATGAAAGACAAGGGTTCAGCATTGATGGGAATTGGTTCAGCTAATGGTGAAAATCGGATTGAAGAAGCTACAAAGAAAGCTATTTCTTCCCCATTATTGGAAGTTTCAATTGATGGTGCTGAACAAGTGTTATTAAATATTACTGGTGGTCCAGACTTAAGTTTATTTGAAGCACAAACAGCTTCAGAAATTGTAACTAATGCTGCATCAAGTGACGTAAACATCATTTTTGGTACTTCAATTAATGAAAATCTTGAAGATGAAGTTGTCGTAACTGTAATTGCTACAGGAATTGATAAAAAACGTCATGCAAGAAAAACAGTTAAACCTGCAAATGGCAGTTTATTAAATGGCAACAATGCTAATAATGTAAATACATCAAATAATGCAAATCAAAATAATGTTCGGAATAATGATCCACTTGCAAACTGGGATATTACTACAGAAATGAACGGTGGAAATCGTAATAATACACAACGTGATAATTTCAATAATGTTGAAAAGAAGGATTTTGATGTATTTGGTTCATCATCAAGCAGTAACGGATATGATCAAGATGATGATGACGATAATATGCCACCATTTTTACGCCACCGTCGTAAATAATAAAGGAGGCTTGCTAATATGTCTTTAAGCGAGAAGATTAGTCGTTTTTTTGATGGATATGATTCAACCGATCAACCAGAAAACGAAGTATCATCAAATACATATAGTTCCGATACGGATTCTTCTTCAAATAATGATCAACGTGGCAGTCGCATTATGTCGATTGTTGGTAAAAATGACCATGCAGAAAAGAAAATCATGCTATTTGAACCTCGTGTGTTTTCTGATGTAAAACAAATTTCGACGAGACTATTAGATGGTCAAGCTGCAATTATAAATTTTCAACGGATGGATGATCAGCAGATACATCGAATCGTAGATTTCTTGTCAGGAGTTGTATTTGCTATTGAGGGTAATATTAAACGTATTGGCGAAGAAATTTTTCTGTGTACACCAGCTGATTTTGAAGTTGAAGGAATGCTAACTGAAACAAGTTTTCGAGATTTTTAGTAGGAGTTAAGGATTGATAACATCGTCTATTATAATTGGTTTATTTAACCTATATACATTAGCAATTATTATTTATTGTTTAATGTCTTGGTTTCCAGGAGCGTTACAAACAAAGTTCGGTAATTTATTAGCACGGATTGTTAATCCATTTTTGGATATCTTTCATTTTATTCCGCCAATTTTTAACATTGATTTTTCACCAATTATTGCCTTGTTTGTATTGCAACTTGTAGAACAAGGATTATTATGGTTAATTAGAATAATTTTTCCGGCGTGATAAAAATGGATGAAAATGTATATCAGCATTTTAAAAGTAATGAACATGATATAGTTGATAAAATCGCAAATTTAATTGTTAAGGCTCAACTAAATTATGAACCTGTATTAACTGATTTCTTTAATCCAAGAGAGAAATTTATTGCTCAAAGTTTGATTGGAAGGTATGAAGGGATAAAGTTAGCTGCATTTGGTGGATATCATTTTGCTGAACGGCAGCGGGTTTTATTCTATCCTGATTACTTTCGATATGTAAAACAGGATTTTAAGTTAGCTTTAATGCAGATTAATTATCCAGAAAAATTTGCTAAATTACATCATGGTCAAATTTTAGGAACATTAGCTAATTCTGGTATTAAACGTGATGTAATTGGAGATATTATTACTGATGGATGTCATTGGCAGTTTCTGACTGAGGAGAAGTTAAGCGACTATTTAAAAAATGAGATTACAAGAATTGGTAAAATTAATGTTCGACTAGAACAAGTTGACATGAATAAATTGATTACACCAATAAATTCATGGAATCAACAGGTGATATTACTTTCTTCATTAAGACTAGATTCATTTATTTCAAGCGCATTTAAAATTTCAAGATCCAAAGCAAAAACTTTAGTTGCTAATGATTTAGTTCAAGTAAATTGGGCCGAAGTTAGTCAAGCAGATTATCAAATTGCTAAATTTGATATTATTTCTGTTCGTAGATATGGTCGAATCAGATTAGATAAAATTCTTGGTAAAACACGAAAACAAAAACTCAAAGCAGAAGTTTCAATTATCAAAAAATAATTCAAGATAATGCCATTTGATTCTAAGATAATTGTAAAATTCTTAATTTTTTATAGCTAATGACAGCTAATCAATGTTAAAATGTGTTAATGTAGTGGAGGTGATAGGGATGGCTTTGACCCCCTTAGATATTCATAATAAAGAATTTCACGTTAAATTACGTGGATATGATCAAGATGAAGTAAATGAATTTTTGGATCAAATTATTAAAGATTACGAAGCATTATTAAAAGAAAATGATTCATTGCGTGATAGTTTGAAACAAAATGAGGAAAAGTTAAAATACTTTAATGACTTAAAAGATTCATTGAATCAATCAATTATCGTTGCACAGGAAGCTGCTGATAAAGTTAAAGCCAACTCTCAACGTGAAGCTGAAATTATTAACCGTGAAGCACAAAAGCAAGGTCAAGATATTATTGATCAAGCCAATGAAAAAGCACGGAATATCATTGATGAATCATCCAAAAAAGCCAAAAAATTGGCAATTGAAACAGATGATTTACGTAAACAAGCTCGTATTTTCCGTCAAAAATTGCAAGTAATGATGGAATCACAACTTGAAGTTGTTAAGGGTAGCGAATGGGACGAAATCTTGAAACAAGGTAAAACAAGCAGTTATGAAGAAATTCAAGATGCAATTCGTCAAGATGAGACTCTTGATAAAGAAACTGCACGTGAAATCAAGCCGGTTCAAGATGACGAAGAATTTAATTTCCAACCCGTTCAACCAGAACCTGAAGAAAATACTTCAAATGGTGAATCAGAAACAGTCGTTGTCTTTCCAGACAATGATGATCAAACAGCATCAAATGATGATTTAAACGGTCAACACTTTGCTCCAGATGACAATGAACAATAAAACGATTTTTTAATTAAGAACACGACAAAATTATATAATTTAAGCGAGTCAGTGATGGTGGAAGGCTGATAATTCAATGTAATTTATGTTATCATCTTAATTTACATAATTTTGAACATCTATTAAGTAGAAATTATCGTTTCATCTCGTTATCGATGATTAATGAGGAGATGTAAAATCTCAAATTATGGGTGGTACCACGAAAATCTCGTCCCGTTGCGGACGGGATTTTTTATTTTTGAAAGGAGAATTTGAATGCGAATTAAAAAAACCTTGAATATGGGTAGAACTAAATTCCCAATGCGCGGTAATCTTCCAGTTAAAGAAGTAGAACGGCAAAAAGTTTGGGAAGAAAATAAAATTTATGAACAACGGCAAAAATTAAATGAAGGCAAGCCAACGTTTGTTTTACATGATGGCCCTCCATATGCAAACGGAAATATTCATATGGGACATGCAATGAATAAAATTTCAAAAGATTTCATCGTTCGTTCTAAATCAATGATGGGCTTTCGTGCTCCATTCGTTCCAGGGTGGGATACTCACGGTTTACCGATTGAACAACAATTGAAGAAGCAAGGTGTTGATCGCAAAGCGCTTTCAATTGCAGAATTTCGTGAAAAATGTCGTGAATATGCATTGAAGCAAGTGGATAAGCAACGGAATGATTTTAAACGTCTTGGTATTTCAGCGGAATGGGATAACCCATATGTAACATTAGATCCAAAATTTGAAGCTGAAGAAGTTCGAATCTTTGGTAAAATGGTAGAAAAAGGCTTGATTTATAAAGGCCGTAAGCCAGTTTACTGGTCATGGTCAAGTGAATCTGCACTTGCTGAAGCCGAAGTTGAATATCATGATGTAACGTCTCCATCTGCATTTTATGGCGAAAAAATTATTGATGGCAAAGGTATTTTAGATGATGACACGTATATGGTTGTTTGGACAACAACTCCGTGGACAATTCCAGGTTCAGAAGGAATTACAGTTTCAGCTGATTTTGAATATTCAGTAATTCAACATGATGATGATTCACGCAAATTTGTAATTGCAACTGAATTGTTAGAAAAAGATGCTGAATTATTTGGCTGGAAGAATATCAAAACACTTAAAACTGTTAAGGGTTCTGATTTGGAAAACATGATTGCTCAACATCCATTTGATAAGGAACGTTCATTAGTTGTAATGTTAGGCGATTTTGTCACATTAGATGCTGGTACTGGTCTAGTTCATACTGCTCCAGGATTTGGTGAAGATGACTATAAAGTTGGAATGAAATATGGATTGGATGTTTTCGCACCAGTCGACGCTAAAGGTTATTTGACAGAAGAAGCTGGTGAAGATTTTGCTGGAGTCTTCTATGAAGATGCAAACCAAATTTCATTAGACAAATTAAAAGCAGCAGATGCATTAATTTTGCAAATGGATTATGAACACAGTTACCCATTTGACTGGCGAACGAAGAAACCAATTATTTTCCGGGCAACTCCACAATGGTTTGCTTCAGTTGATAAAATTCGTGATGATATTTTAGATGCAATTGATAACGTTGAATTTATGCCTGAATGGGGTCAAAAACGATTACATAATATGATTCGTGATCGTGGCGACTGGGTAATTTCACGGCAGCGTGTCTGGGGTGTCCCATTACCAATTTTCTATGGTGAAGATGGCGAAGCAATTATGACACCTGAAACAATTGAACATGTCGCACAATTGATTGAAAAGCATGGGTCAAATATTTGGTTTGAAAAAGATGCTAAAGAATTATTACCAGAAGGTTTTACAAGCGAACACTCTCCAAATGGAACCTTTACAAAAGAAACAGATATTATGGATGTATGGTTTGATTCTGGTTCATCTCACCAAGGTGTACTTGCAAGTCGGGATTATTTGACATATCCTTCAGATTTAGTCCTTGAAGGTTCTGATCAATACCGCGGATGGTTTAACTCAAGTTTAATTACAAGTGTAGCTGTATCAGGCAAAGCTCCATATAAACATGTAATTTCTCAAGGATTTACTTTAGATGCCAATGGACACAAGATGAGTAAATCACTTGGAAACGTAATTGTTCCAAATGATGTAATTAAGCAAATGGGTGCTGAAATTATTCGTTTATGGGTATTAAGTGCAGATACATCCGCTGATGTTCGGGTTTCAATGGGAAGTTTCCAACAAATTTCTGAAAGTTATCGTAAGATTCGAAATACATTTAGATTCTTGCTTTCTAATGTTGCCGATTTTGATCCAAAAGAAAATACTGTAGCATTTGATGAATTAGAAGCAATTGATCAGTATATGGAAATCAAGGCAAATCAATTTACCAAAGAAATTTTGGATGACTATGCCAAATATGATTTCAACGACATTTATAAGAAAGTTATCAAGTTTATCACTGCTGACTTATCTGCGTTCTATTTAGATATTGCCAAAGACGTTATCTATATTGAAGAAGCAAATGGTCATAAGCGTCGTTCAATGCAAACTGTTTTGTACGACATTGTGGTGCGCTTAGCTAAATTATTAACTCCAGTAATTCCACATACAACCGAAGAAGTATGGGAATACTTAAAAGAAGAAGAACAATTTGTTCAATTAGCTGAAATGCCAGAAGTAAATTACTACGATGGTCAAACTCAAGTTATCGAAGACTGGGCTCGATTCATGAAAGTAAGAGCAAATGTATACAAATCACTTGAAATCGCGCGTGATAACAAGTTAATTGGTAAATCATTCGAAGCTCATGTTAAATTGTATGTAACTGATGGAATTCATGCAGAATTAGAAAACTTGGGTGCTGACTTGAGACAAGCAATGATTGTTTCTCAATTAGATATTTTAACAATGGATGATGCTCCTGAAGATGCAGATGACTATGATGAAGTTAAAGTTATAGTTGAGAAGGCAGAAGGAGAAGTTTGCCCTCGTTGCCGGATGATTAAGAACGATATTGGTACTGATTCTGATTTACCAGAAATTTGTGCACATTGTGCTGAAATTGTGCGTCATGATTTCCCAGAAGCACTTGAAGAAGGTTTAGAAAAATAATAAATCTAAAAGACGTGTCAAAACATAAAAAACAGCATGTTTTAAAAAACGAACGAATTATGTAGTATTGATTCGGAGATTTTTGAATTTGCAGATATGTTTGTTTTGGAACTCGATTATGTAGGTTTATAAAAAGAGGTTGGACTTATGTCACAACCTCTTTTTATATTCGCATAAAGGACATCTCCGTAAGTTCAAAATTTTCTAAATCTTACCGAGTTTTTTAGTTCTATCATATTTTCTTTTTATCACAGAGGCATGCATTTTGTGTATAATGATAATTAGTTAAACTATATTTTTTAATTAAACTTTGCTATGATAATGTTTAAAGTAAATAAATGAGGAATAAAAATGGATTTTAAAGAAAAAGTATTATCTATAAAAAATATTTTTGATGGTAAAGTAGTTCATCTTGATCAAGAAACAGTTCAGTTACCAGATGGCAATCAAGCACAACGAGAGATCATTCGGCACCCAGGTGCAGTTGGAATTATTGCAATTACAGACAGCAATAAGATTGTTTTGATTCGACAATGGCGTGCACCATTGAATCAAGTAACATTGGAAATTCCAGCAGGAAAAATTGAACTAAGTGAACAAGATAATCCATTACTAACAGCAAAAAGAGAATTAAATGAAGAGACTCGCTTCGCAGCTGACGATTTTGAGTTGGTTTCAAAGTTCTATACTTCTCCAGGTTTTGCTGATGAAATTATGTATCTTTATCATGCAGTTAATTTAAAAGCAGTTAAAGAAGAGTTACCACAAGATAAAGATGAATTTTTAGAATTAGTTGAATTAAGTCCTGCAGAAGTTCAGAAGGCAATTGAAAATGGTGAAATTTGCGATGCTAAAACATTAATGGCAATTATGTTTTGGCAAATGATGGAGTAGTCTAATGAGAACAGATGATAAACGCACATTTTATGATCAGGAATCCGATGAAGAACCTTTAAGAAGAAGTCGACAACCACAATTCGATGAACCTAAACAATTAAAACGTCATCAAGCAGATGATGAACAAGCTAAATTTTGGAATAAATTTAAGCGAAAGCAACCAGAAAAAAATCAATCAGAACCAATGGAACAGTATTCGCGAGTAGCTCAGAAGCAGCGAGATATTGATGAAGAAAATGAACGTAAAACGCGAGAATTAGGCAAAAAACTAAATAAAGTTATTTTTATTTTAATTGGATTAATTGTCATAACTTATTTGATAATGAGATTTGTTAATTTTTAGGAGGCATTAAATGAGATATGGAATAATTTGTGCAATGGAAGAAGAAATCAAAGAATTACTTGCACATTTGAATGACCAAAAAGAAACTCGAATTGGAAAAATGAAATTTTATGAAGGACAAATTAATAATCAAAGTGTTGTTTTAGTAGAATCTGGGATTGGTAAAGTTCAATCAGGAGTTACTACTGCATTTTTGATTCAGAATTTTAAAGTTGATTGTGTAATTAATTCTGGATCAGCAGGGGGAATTGGAGATGGTTTGCATGTTGGTGATGTAGTTTTATCGACTGGAACAGCATACCATGATGCCGATGCAACTGCATTTGGTTATAAAAAAGGTCAGTTGCCTGGTCAACCACAAATTTTCCCAGCAAGTCAAGAATTGATTGGTAAGGTAAAAAGAGCAGCTGAAAAGAACGATTTAACAATTAAAGAAGGATTGATTGTAACTGGGGATCAATTTATTGATTCAAGCAAAAAAATTGCAAAGATAAAAGCAATCTATCCAGATGCACTCTGTTGTGAAATGGAAGGCGCTGCAGTTGGACAAGTGGCATGTGAATTTGACATTCCATACTTGGTAATTCGTGCAATGTCAGATGTCGGAGATGAAGATGCAGGTCAAACTTTTGATGAATTTATTATTGATGCTGGAAAACGTTCAGCTAAAATGATTTTAACTTTATTAGCGGAAGAGGCATAAATTATGAATAAAATTTATTTAGATAATGCTGCGACTACGCCAATGGCTCCAGAAGTGATTGATTCAATGACAAAAGCGATGCAAAATGTATTTGGAAATGCTTCTGCAGTAAATTCATTTGGCAGAGACGCACGCTTTGTTTTAGATCAAAGCAGACATATTATTGCGCAATCAATTAATGCTAAATTAGACAACGAAATCATTTTTACAAGTGGTGGAACTGAAAGTGATAATACCGCAATTATTCAAACTGCAATGAAACGTAAGAATGAAGGCCGTCACTTGATTACGACTGCGATTGAACATGAAGCAGTTTTAAAGCCAATGCATTATTTAGAAACTCAAGGATTTGAAGTTACGTATTTACCAGTTGATAAAAATGGTTTAATTAGTTTAGAAGATTTGAAGCGTGAGTTACGTGACGACACAATTTTAGTTTCTATTATGAGCGGTAATAATGAAGTTGGAAGTCGAATGCCCATTCATGAAATTGGAGAAATTGTAGCAAATTCTAATGCTTGGTTTCATACGGATGCAGTTCAAGCTTATGGATTAGTAGATATAGATGTTCAGGCTGATCATATTGATCTATTATCAACTTCTGCCCATAAATTAAATGGACCTAAATTCTTAGGATTCTTATATGAACGTGATGGACTAAAACTTGAACCATACATTAGAGGCGGAGATCAGGAAGTTATGCGACGTGCTGGAACAGAAAACGTTCCTGCAATTGCGGGTTTTGCTACTGCAGTTAAGATCGATGATTCCGAGGAAAAAGCTAAGCGGACAAAACGCTATTATGGCTTCAAGCACCAATTGATTGATGGATTAAAGAAAAATCAAATTGATTTTGAGGTAAATGGGAAAGTAGATCAAGGAGAATTACCTCACGTAATTAATATTTGGTTTAAAGGGATCCCAAACGATGCGTTCATTACCAATCTTGATTTAAACGGGATTGCGGTGGCTGCTGGCTCAGCTTGTACAGCAGGTTCTTTGGAACCATCTCATGTGTTAAAAGCAATGTTTGGGAAGGATTCAAAACGGACAACTGAATCAATTCGATTTAGTTTTGGAATTGAAAATACGGCTGAAGAAATTGATCAAACTGTGGCAGCAATTACTAAAATCGTTAATCGTTTTAAAAATAAATAAGGAGAAGAATTATGGCATACACAGAAATTGCACAAATTAAAGGAGATCCACAAAAATATCGTTTATCAAGTCAGATTAAAAAGTATTCTTTGCGAGATGTAGGTTTTGTTGAATCTGAAAGCGGAAAATTTCAATTAGAACGCGCATTAGATCCATCATCACCATATAATCAAGGCTTTAAATTCAAAATGACGGTTGATTCAGAATTGAAAAAATTTAAAATGGCAACAACGACTGCTAATGGAATACGTGAAGTCGATGTTCATCAAGGAAAAGATGTTGAAACTCATTTGGAACAATTGAATTATATTTTAGATAATTTAATTGAACGCGAAATTATTGAAAAATGTTAATTTCTTATTTTTTATAAGAAAAAGTTATGGTCCTCTTGCAATAGGGGACTTTTCGTGTTTATAATGGATAATACTGAACAAGACGACCTTCAAATCGTTAATGATTCAGAATCTAAATGAAATGATGGTGAGTTCATGAAAGACAAGAGTAAAACACGAGTTGTTGTTGGTATGAGCGGCGGAGTAGATTCGTCCGTTTGTGCATATTTATTAAAGCAACAAGGATATGATGTTGTCGGCGTATTTATGAAAAACTGGGATGAAAAAAATGACAGTGGCGTTTGTACTGTAACAGAAGATTATCAAGATGTTGCTAAAGTTGCCGCTGAAATTGGCATTCCATATTACTCGGTTAACTTTGAAAAGGAATATTGGAATCGAGTGTTTGAATATTTCTTGGATGAGTATAAACGCGGCAGAACGCCTAATCCAGACGTATTATGTAATAGTGAAATTAAATTTAAGGCCTTTGTAGACTATGCAATGGAATTGGATGCTGATTACATTGCAATGGGGCACTATGCACAGATAAAACGTGATGAAGATGGAACAATCCATTTACTACGCGGTGCAGATCCTAATAAAGATCAAACATACTTCTTGAGTCAATTAACTCAAAAACACCTTGAGAAGGCAATGTTCCCAATTGGTGGAATGCAAAAGTCAGAAGTACGTAAAATTGCTGAAGAAGCTGGCTTAGCTACAGCAAAGAAAAAAGATTCAACTGGCGTATGTTTCATTGGTGAACGAAACTTCAGCAAGTTCTTAAGTGAATTTTTACCTGCTCAACCAGGCGAGATGAAGACTTTTGAAGGAGAAGTTAAGGGTAAACATTATGGATTGATGAATTATACAATTGGACAACGTCGTGGTTTAGGAATTGGCGGTGACGGCAAGAGTAATGAACCATGGTTTGTCGTTGGAAAAGATATTAAAACTAATACACTTTATGTGGGACAAGGTTATCATAATGAACATTTATATGCTACAAGTTTAGATGCATCAAAGGTTAATTTTATTGCTCCAATTGATGATCGTGGAAATGATTTTCACTGTACTGCAAAATTCAGATATCGCCAAAAGGATTCAGGGGTTACAGTTCATTTAAATGATGATCATTCTCAAATGACAATTGAATTTGATGATCCAGTGCGTGCGATTACTCCAGGACAAGAAGTTGTTCTTTACGATGGTGAAGAATGCATCGGAAGCGGAACGATTGATCATGCATATCAAAATGGCAAGTTATTACAATATGTGTAATGATTTTCAAGAGGTGCGACATAAGTCCAGCCTCTATTTTTTTACCTGTTTTTCATATTTTATCTTATTTTCTTTTTTTAAATTTCATCAACTTTATCTTCATTGAAGAAGTAGTATATAATAGAATTAACTATAAAATTAGAGGAAATAAAAATGACAAAATTATATTTTGTAAGACATGGAAAAACAGAATGGAATTTAGAAGGCAGATATCAAGGTTCAAAGGGTGATTCACCTTTACTTCCAGAAAGTTATGAAGAAATCAAAGAACTTGCAGCTTATTTGAAAAAGATTAAGTTTGCTAAAATTTACTGTAGTCCATTAAAACGTACAATGACTACTGCACGAGAAATTAAGAAATATCTTAATCAGCCTGGAATTCAAATTGAAGCAGATCAGGCATTCATGGAATTTAATTTAGGTAAGATGGAAAAAATGAAATTTACAGATGCTGAGGCAAAATATCCAGAAGAAGTAAATAATTTTCGTCATCATCCTGATAAATATGATCCAACTACAATCCATGGTGAATCGTATGTTGATTTATTTAATCGGATGACTCCTAAAATTAAAGAGATTTGTCAGCGTTATCCAGACGAAAATATTTTAATTGTCAGTCATGGAGCAGCATTAGGTGCAGAAATCCGACATTTAATGGGAGTTGATTTAGCTCATTTACGCGATAAAGGCGGATTAGCAAATACAAGCACGACGATTTTGCAAACAAATGATGGCAAACAATTTAAGTGCTTAGCATGGAACAAAACAGATTATTTGAAGCGGAAGTTAGACGCAACTGATGTAATTTAGGTGGTAAGTATGGCAGGCGAAAGAGAAAAGCGACAAAAAAAGGCAGAAAAGGCAACTCATGAATTAATTGAAGCAATTGATAAGGATCCATACAAAGTAGATAATTATTATGAACTCAGTACAATTTTGACGGAAATGCAAAGTTTTCCGCAAGCAGAAGAGTTATTGAAAAAAGCATTAACTATTTTTAAAGCGGATTCTGAACAAAGTCTCTTACATTATGGATTGGGTAATGTGTTTTATAGTGCTGGTTTATATAAAGAAGCTACACAAGAATTTCAAAATGTAAAAGATGAAACTTTAAAAAATCAAGCTTATTTGATGCTGGGCCAAACATATTATGTCCAAAATCAATATCAGCAAGCCTTAGTTTTTGCATTAACTGCAAGTGAAGCGATGCCGCAAGATAAGGCTCCGAAGATTTTGCTTGCGGATTGCTTTTTAGCGACTGGTGATTTTGAACAAGCAAAGCATTACTATTTAGAAGCGTTAAAAATTGATGCGCAAGATAAGCATACTCTGTTTCAACTTGGAGTAATTGCCTTTACAAAAGAATCACAAACGGCAGGAGAAAAATATTTTCAACAAGTAAGGAAAATTGATCAAAATTATTATCAAAAGATGATGTCACGACTAAGTGATTTGCAAAAAGCGATTAAGTCAAAGGATGAAAACTGATAAATGAACGATGAATTGATTCAAGATCAAGAACAATATGTTATTGGCAGAGTAAAAAATATCTTTTTTCAAAATAATGATAATTTCTATAAAGTATTGTTGGTAAGTGTAGAAGAAAATAATTTTACTTGGAAAGAGCATACGATTACAGTTGTTGGAAATTTTGCCAATATCCAAGAAGATGAAAAATATAAATTTACTGGAAAACTTGTTAAACATCTCAAATATGGAGAACAGCTTAGTGCACGCAGTTTTGAAGTGCAGATGCCTAATACTACGGAAGGTCTGATTAATTATTTTTCAAGTGATAAATTTCCTGGAATTGGGAAAAAGACTGCTGAAATGATTGTAAATACATTGGGAGATAATGCATTGCAATTATTGATTCAAGATCCAGAAAGAGCAGAACATCTTGGATTAAGTAAGCGTCAAACTGAAACTTTAAAAGCAGCGGTAGAAGACCATAATCAAACAGATACGATTTTAATTGCATTAAATAATTACGGTTTTTCAAACAATTTATCTGCTAAAATTTTTGCTAAATATCATGAAAAAGCTTTAGAGGTAATTAATGAAAATCCATATCGGCTTTCAATTGAAATTGACGGAGTTGGTTTTATTAAGGCGGATCAAATTGCTCAAGAATTAGGAATTGAAGCAGATTCAAATTTAAGAATTAGTGGTGCAATCATTCAAGTATTAAACGAATTATGCTATGAGTCTGGTAATACATACGCTGAATCCAAACAAGTAATTGAGAAAGCAATTTTATTGCTAGAAAAGGGCAGACAAGTTGAAATTGTTCCTGATCAAGTAGCAGATGAAATTATCAAGTTAGAAAATCAGCATAAAATAGTTGCTGATCAAAAACATATTTATCTGAAAAGACTGTACCATGAAGAACATGGGATTGCGAATAAAATTTATACAATTTGTTCTAACCAAGAACAGAAGAATTATGATCAAGTCAAATTACGTAAATTATTAACGAAGATTGAAAAGCAGCTTAAAATTCAATTCGATGAAATTCAAGAAGATGCAATTTTTACAGCAATTAATTCGCGATGTTTCTTACTTACAGGTGGTCCTGGGACCGGGAAAACAACAATCATTAATGGAATAGTGGCATTGTTTGCTGAATTGAATGGGATTGATTTAAATAAAATAAAACAGCAAAAAGATGATTCACAATCTCCAATTTTATTAGCTGCTCCAACGGGACGAGCTGCAAAAAGAATGAGTGAGACAACTGGCTTACCAGCAAAAACAATTCATCGCTTATTAGGAATCAATGGCCATGATGAAGATTATTCAGAAAACAAAGTTGATGAATTATCTGGTGATTTGTTAATTATTGATGAGACATCAATGGTTGATACTGAATTAATGGATATCTTATTAGGCGCAATTCCTTATAATATGCAAGTTATTTTTGTTGGAGATAAAGATCAGTTGCCTTCTGTAGGACCGGGACAGGTTTTTGCTGATTTGTTAGCAAGCAATCAGATTCCGAAAAAAGAGCTTACGAAAATCTATCGGCAATCAAAGGACTCATCGATTGTAGAATTATCGCACCATATTCAAGAAGGCGAGTTGCCTAAAGACTTTACTAAGCAATTTGCTGATCGTTCATTTATTCCATGTCATGCTTTTCAAGTGCAACATGTATTAGAGCAAATTATACGTAAATGGCTTGCAAAGGGATATAAAATTCAAGATTTTCAAGTACTTGCACCAATGTATAAGGGTGAAGCAGGAATTGATCGATTAAATAGTGAAATTCAACAGATTGTAAACCCAGCAAATCCTAAGCGAAAGGAAATCAAGGTTAATCAACAGATTTTTCGAATTGGAGATCGGGTTCTGCAATTAGTCAATGATCCAGAAAAAAATATCTTTAACGGTGATATTGGAAAAATAATTGGAATTGATTTAAAAAATGTAAAAAAACATGTTCCTGTTGACAAGTTAATTGTTGATTTTGATGGTAATGAGGTGTCGTACGAAAGAAAAAATTGGAACCAAATAACTCTTGCGTATTGTATGTCAATTCATAAGTCACAAGGGGGAGAATTTCCATGTGTTGTGATGCCGATGGTACGGCAATTTTCACGGATGTTTGCACGTAATTTATTATATACTGGAATAAGTCGAGCAAAGCAGAAACTGATTTTACTTGGAGAACAGGAAGCTTTTGAAGCATGTGTTAATAAAGTGTCGTCTAACCGTCAAACAGGATTAAAAGAAATGCTTTGGGCAGTATTTGGAGTAGAAACTCCAGAAGCAATTGATATGGAAAAAGAAAGTAAGATTGATTCAGAAACTGCCTCAACTGATTCAGAATCGTATATTTTAACAGAAGATTTGATTAAAGCAGATCAAATTGATCCAATGATTGGGATGCATGGAGTAAAACCAAGTGATTTTATTGAAGCAAAATAAATCCAAAAAAAGAGGTTGTGACATAAGTCCAGCCTCTATTTCTATATTCACATAATCGAGTTCTAAAACAAACAGGCATATCTGTAAATTCAAAAACCTCCGAATCTTTGCTGTGTAATTCGTTCGGTTTTTTCCTTACTTAGGATGTTTTGTCACACCTTCCTTTTGGATGCTATTCTTTTCTACGGTCAGCAGGGGAAACACTGTCAATATTTACCCAAAGTGGATAATCAACCATTTTTAAATATAAATCATTATATTTTCCACCAACTTCACGACTATCAATTTGTGTCTGTTCAAGTGAGTTAACAGTTAAATGCATATTATTTGCACGAAATTGATGAACAAATGGTAATTTTAATGGATCAGAAAAACGCGAGATAAGTAAGAAAATCATAAACGTGAAAATATTAACCCGATCAATAATTACTAAATCTAACGGATCGTGATCACTTGTGAAGTCACTTTCATGTGCGTGATTGCGTAAATTAACAATAAATGCTCTTTTATAAAATTTATATTTATGTCCAATTCTCAAGGTTACTTTAAATGAATCTAAGCTATTATAATATGCTTTACAAAGATTAATAAAATCAGCAAGCCATTTGATATGGTTACGTAACCAATGATGCTTTTCTCGACTACGAATATTGGCTAACATTGCACCCAAACCAATTGAATAACTATCTAAAAAATAACCCGTTTCTTCATGATTTGTTTCATAGTACTGAACTAGAGAATACTTTTCTGGTTCAGTGGTTTCAAGAATTTGTTTAAGTGCAATCAAAGGATTTCGTGCAATCCCTATTTCATCTGCAAATTGATGATGTTGACCCACACTAATAAATCCAATTGGAAGATTAACCACATCAGCTTCTTTTATTCCTGAAAGTACTTCATTTAATGTACCGGTTCCGCCAATAACAATGATGACATACCTTTTATAATCTGCATATTTTAATTGATGCAAAAATGACATGCTGTATTCTTTTGCATCCCCGACCTTAGTAGTTTCTTGAGAACGATAATCAATTTTTTGGTCATCTAATGATTTTTTTACTTTTTGCCAGTCTTTTTGTGCCTTTCCATAATTCGCATGTGGATTGGCAATGATATAAAATGACTTCATTCTCTCAACTCCCATCATTAGTGTCCTACACACCATTATTGCATTATTACAATTGAATTACAAGAGTTTAAAGAAAAATATAAGATAAGAAAATAAAAAGGGAGATACAATTAGATGTCAGAAACAATTTCAAATATTAAAAGAGGCTGGACACAAGTCCAGCCTCTTTTTTTATATCCGCATAACCGGGTTCCAAAACAAACAGGCATGTCTGTAAATTCAAAAAAATCCGAATCAATACTACGTAATTCGTTCGTTTTTTTCCTTACAATATGCCTGTTTAAGGTGTTTTGTCACACCTTCTTGATTTGTTAAATTGTTACTAACATTGGTAAAATCATTGGATGTCGTTCTGTTTGTTCAAATAGGAACAACTGTAAATCAGAAATGATAGCATCTTTAATCATTGATTCTGAAATTTTCTTATTATTTTTCAAAACACGATTAATTGTACGTGCGATCCGTTTCTTTCCTTTACTGATTAATTCACCAGATTCACGCATATAAATAAATCCGCGTGATAAGAAATCAGGACCTGCAATAATTTTGTGCTTCTTCATATCGATGGTTGCTACAACAACAACCAATCCTTCTTCAGAAAGTGCACGACGATCACGTAGAACAATATTTCCAATATCACCAATTCCTGAACCATCTACATAGACATCACTTGCATTGAAATGTCCTGCAACACGTGCAGAATCAGCAGTTAATGCAAGTACATCACCATTTTCAAGAATGAATGAATGATCTAGCGGTACACCGCATTGTTCTGCTAATTCAGTGTGAATTTTAAGCATACGATACTCACCATGAATTGGCATAAAGAATTTTGGCTTAATTAAACGAAGCATTAATTTTTGTTCTTCTTGGCCACCGTGACCGGAAGCATGAATATTATTTACCTTTCCATGAATTACATTGGCGCCGGCTTCTTCAAGTTCATTAATAACTCGATTAACACTTGTAGTATTTCCTGGAATAGGAGAACTTGAAAAGACAACTGTATCACCTGGTTGAATAGTAACTTGACGGTGAGTACCATTGGCAATTCGACTTAACGCAGCCATTGGTTCACCCTGAGAACCAGTACATAAAATCATAACTTTATTGGCCGGTAAATTATTAATTTCCCGAGGATCAACAATTGCATCTTCAGGGATATCTAAATATCCAAGTTCACGTCCATTAACAATAGCAGCTTCCATACTTCTACCAAACACTGCAATTTTACGACCGCGTTTAATAGCGGCATCTGCAGCTTGTTGAATCCGAGAAATATTAGAAGCAAATGTTGCAAAAATAATTCTGCCATCGACTTTTTCAAAAATGTGGCGGATGGAATGTCCAACCCATTTTTCAGATTTCGTAAAATTAGGAATTTCGGCGTTTGTGCTATCTGAAAGTAAACACAATACGCCATCATCACCTAATTTTGCCATTTTTTGAAGGTTAGGTGGTTGGTTAGTAACTGGAGTAAGATCAAACTTATAATCCCCAGTTTCTACAATTGTTCCAGATGGAGTTTTAACAGCCACTCCCAATGTATCTGGAATTGAGTGAGTAGTTCTGAAAAACGATACGCTTGTTTTTCTGAATTTTAATACAGTATTCTCATTAATTTCATGTAACTCAGCATTTCTAAGCAATCCATGTTCTTCTAATTTACTTTTAATCAATGCTAAGGGGAGTGGACCTGCATAAATAGGCACATTCAATTGTTTCAGTAAGTATGGAATTCCACCGATATGATCTTCATGACCGTGTGTAATCACTAAAGCTTTAATTTTTTGTTTATTTGCAATTAAATATTGAAAATTAGGGATTACATAATCAATTCCAAGTAAGTCATCTTCTGGAAATTTTATTCCAGCATCAATTACGATAATCTCATCTTGAAATTGGACACCATACATATTTTTGCCAATTTCACCTAAGCCGCCGATTGCAAAAACAGCAGTTTCATTATTTTTAACTTTGAGTTGTTTCATAGGCTAAAACTCCGTTAATTTGAAGTTCTCGCTTTGTTTTTCATAGTCTAAAGTTTTTTCATCTAAGCCTTCGATGAATTCAACATTATATTCAGTATTTTCTTCAACTAATAAACGAGCTTCAACTTCTGACTTAGCTTCTAAATACAAAGTTTCAGTATTTTCACGACGAGGATTGATTCTCTTTGTTGGTTGATAATAAACTTTAAAAATCATTTTTTATATCTCCTTTGATAAATTTCATTTTATTGTAATAGTTAATTACAATATTTTCCGAACAAGAATTGCTTTCACAATATTTAATACTATTTTATCATATTGACGAAATTAAGTATAGAAAGCTGAATGATTTATTAATAAGAAATAGTTGATTTAGCGATTTGAATGCAGATGAATTATAATAAATGTAGTAGGTGATTGAGATGCTAAAAATATTTTTAATTCTTGTATTAATTTTGATAATTGGATTTGTTTTAGTAATTATTAAAAAACAAAAACAACGTAAAGCATTGTTGTTATTACAAAAGGAAAGTCAAAAGATAACCAATCAAGCGTTTAATTTTGCTATTCAGCACATAGATGAAATTAAGTTAGATGATTCAACCAAAGTTAGTTCAGAATTTGTATCTAATGTATGGGGTAATCGAGTGACTGCTTTTGAATATTCAATTGATGTTCCTGGAATTGAAACCACAGAACTTAATTTAATAAAAAATGAATTACAGCAGCAATTGGATATTTATGCTAAAAGTCATCAATTAAAGCAATATGAACAACATCCAGTATTTATAGTTTCTGATATTTGGATTTTTGCAAATGTTTTGCATATTGATGTTTCTCATATTACAAACCAAGTAACATGGGCATATATTCAAGACATTGAAAAATCTGATCGAACAAAATAATAAATAAAAATTAAAATGTAATAAAACATAAAAACGAGTATTCTATAAGTAATAAATCAAATGAACTATGAAGTAAGGATTTGCGGAATTTTAAGCTTACAGATATACTTGTTTTTTTGAACGCAAATAAATAATATATAGTGAGAATAAAAAAGGTTGGACCTATGTCACAGCCTTTTTTATCAAATTATTCTAATATTAATGTACCTTCTGGAGCTTCAAAAGGATTGTCTTTATTAATATGATCAAAGAAAAGAATTCCGTTTAAGTGATCGATTTCATGTTGTACAACAATTGCTGGATAACCTTTAAGACGGTCAATATGTTCATTTCCTTCTAAGTCATACCAACGTAATTTAATTCGATTAGCACGAGGAACATATCCGGGAACCTCACGATCAACTGAAAGACAACCTTCCCCTTCAGCCAGGGCTGCTTTTTGAACAGATTCGCTGATAATTGTGGGATTGACTAAAACATGTTTAAATTCTGGTTTCTCACCTTCGGGACCTGGAACTAAAACAGCTGTCATTCGAATTGACTGATTAACTTGCGGAGCAGCGAGACCTACTCCAGCTCTTAATTTGTACTTTTTAGCAATTTCTTCATCCTGACTATTTTCTAAGAATTCCATTAACTGTGCTGCTAGTTTTTGCTTTTCATCAGATAATGGAAAAGTAACTTTTTCAGCACGTTTACGTAAAGTAGGGTGACCTTCACGAATGATATCATCCATTGTAATCACTAGTTGATTCCTCCTGACATTTTATTCTTTACCATCTATGATAGCACAAAGTATAATAAATTTAAGTGCAAACATAAATGAAAAGGGTGAACATTTTGGAAAATAATTATGCATATCCATTAATGCCAGAATGGAGTAAGGATGAGATCATTAAAATGGTAGAGTTTTATGCTGCTGTTGAACAAGCAAATACAACTGGAATTGATAGAGAAAACTTTTTAAAAAAGGTAGCAGAGTATCACAAAATTGAGCCGTCAATTGCAGCTCAAAAGCAGCTTGATCGTGAATTTAAGACTGTTTCGGGTTTAAGCATTTATCAGACGATTAAGGCTGCAAATGAAACAACGAAAAAATGGTTGAAAGTGAGGAAGTGAGATGAAGTGGGAAGAAATTGATGAAATTATTAAACCATTAATGTTTGATGCACGAAAAAAAGTATTACAAAGTTTTAGTCAGCAACTTGATGTTCAAACTAAGTCCAATAAGAATGACTTAGTTACAAATATGGATAAAGCAATTGAAAAATTTTATATTGATAATTTACATGCAAAGTTTCCGAAGGCTAAAATTTTAGGAGAAGAAAGTCAAAAAGATAAATTTGAAGATTCAACAGATTTATTTTTTGTGATTGATCCAATTGATGGAACAATGAATTTCGTTAAACAAAAAGCACATTTTGCTAGCATGATTGCTGTTTTTGATCACCAAAAACCTGTTTTAGGATATATCATGGATATGACAGCTGGAGAATTGTATTGGGGCGGTCCTTCAGTCGGGGTATACCGAAATTTTGAAAAATTGCAAGCTCCATCGAATTTATCTTTAGCAGATGGGTTAATAGGAATGGGATTACCGATGCTTTTAAATCCTAATTCTGGAATGGCAGATGTTGCTCGTCAAAGTTCAGGAGTGCGCATGTATGGCAGTGCCGGAATTGAATTTATACACGTGCTAAATGGTGAAACTTTGGGATATGTTTCAAAATTACATGCCTGGGATTATGCTGCTGGAAAAATTTTGGCAGAGACACTTGATTTAACCGTTGAGGCAATTGACGGAACCGACATAAATGTGCTATCATCGAAAGTTGTATTAGTAGCGACAAAAAACGCACAAAAACAAATTAATGAAATTATTAACGCCTAAATGCTAACTGTGGCTGTTTGTCACAGTTTTTTTATGAATATCATTGAAAATTAAGCGATTCTTTTTCATGATTTGTGAAAATTAAATGCATTTTTGGTTTGTAAAGGTTAACTGAAAGGAAGAAATATAGTGAAAAGACGTGAAGATATTCGAAACGTTGCCATTATCGCACACGTTGACCACGGTAAAACTACTTTGGTTAATGAATTATTAAAGCAGTCAAATACATTGGATGATCATACTGAAATTAGCGATCGTGCAATGGATTCAAACGATATTGAAAAGGAACGTGGAATTACAATCCTTTCAAAGAATACTGCTGTAAAATATGGCGACAAACAAATTAATATTTTGGATACTCCAGGGCATGCTGACTTTGGTGGTGAAGTAGAACGAATCATGAAAATGGTTGATGGGGTATTATTAGTTGTTGATGCCTTTGAAGGTACAATGCCTCAAACACGTTTTGTTTTGAAAAAAGCTTTGGATCAACATTTAACTCCAATTGTTGTAATTAACAAAATCGACCGTCAAGGTGCTCGTCCAGAAGAAGTTGTTGATGAAGTTCTTGATTTATTCATTGAATTAGGTGCTGACGAAGATCAATTAGATTTTCCTGTAATCTATGCTTCTGCAATGAATGGAACAACATCGATGGACCCAGACCCATCAACTCAAGAACACACTATGGATCCAATTTTTAATACGATTTTGGATACAATTCCTGCACCAATTGATAATTCTGACGAACCATTACAATTCCAAGTTGCAATGCTTGACTATAACGACTTTGTTGGTCGAATCGGAATTGGTCGTGTATTCCGCGGAACAATTAAAGTTGGTGACCAAGTTACAGTTATGAAACTTGATGGCTCACAACAAAACTTCCGGGTAACTAAGTTATTTGGTTTCATGGGATTGAATCAAGTTGAAATTCAAGAAGCCAAAGCAGGAGATTTAATCGCTGTTTCTGGGATGGAAGAAATTAATGTCGGTGAAACAGTATGTCCTGTTGATCATCCAGACGCATTGCCAATTTTGCGGATTGATCCACCTACATTACAAATGACATTTATGCAAAGTGATTCACCATTTGTTGGTAAAGATGGAGACAATGTTACTGCACGTAAATTGGAAGATCGTTTAAAAAAGCAACTGCATACAGATGTATCTTTGAAAGTTGAAGATACAGATTCACCTGATGCATGGACGGTTTCTGGACGTGGTGAATTACACTTGTCAATTTTGATTGAAGAATTACGTCGTGAAGGCTTTGAATTATCAGTTTCACGTCCTAAGGTTATTTACCGTGAAATTGACGGCAAATTATGTGAACCGTTTGAAGCAGTTACAATTGATACTCCGGATGAATATACAGGTTCAATTATTGACTCTCTTGCTCAACGTAAAGGTGAAATGAAGAACATGGAACCTAATGGAAATGGTCAAACACGGCTTGAATTTTCAGTACCAACACGTGGTTTAATTGGATATGATTCACAATTCTTATCAATGACACGCGGATATGGTATTTTGAATCACACATTTGATGAATATAAACCTGTAATTCGAAACTGGGAACCAGGTCGTCGAAATGGTGCATTAGTTTCAATTAATCAAGGAAAAGCAACAACATACGCTATTATGGGTGTTGAAGGCCGTGGTACAATTTACGTTGACCCAGGTACAGAAGTTTATGAAGGTATGATTGTTGGTAAATCATCTCGCGAACGTGATATCTCAGTTAATGTAACAAAGGGTAAGAATCTGACAAACGTGCGTGCAGCTGCTAAAGATCAAACTGCAACAATCAAGACTCCAGAACATCTTACACTTGAAGAAAGTATGGAATTCTTAAATGAAGACGAATTGCTTGAAGTTACACCAAATCACTTGCGGCTACGGAAGCGTATCTTAAATACTAATGAACGTGAAAAGGCTGCAAAACGTGAAAAAAAAGCTAAGCAATAAAAATTATAATTTTAATTAGAGGCTATGACGAAAGTCCAGCCTCTATTTTTATGGCCGGATAATCGTTTTCCAGAATAAGTAGACTTGTCTGTAAGAAAAATCTGAGTCTTTACTGTATAATTCATTCTTTTTTTCTACAGTATATTTATTTTCGCGTACTGCCATATTTTCTTTTTTGAAAATTATTTTCTATTTTTGAAGATTTATTTCAAAGTTTTTCATCAATAGATTGAATGTGGTATAATTTTGAAGAATATTGATAAAAATAGAAGGGTGGTTACATTAGGTTAATCACTTTAAAACCTAATTTTAAAATGAAAAAGATATTAAATAAGTGGAAAGAGAAAGTGAAATACTTTGACTGGATGCTTTTTATTCCATACATTGTATTATGTTGTGTAGGAATTGTAATGGTTTATTCAGCAAGTTCAATTAACTTATCATATGTTGGTGAAAATACCGCTTCATATATGATTAAACAGTTGTTATATGTTGTTCTGGGAATAGTATTACTGTTCTTTTTTTCTCATATTTCAACTAAGGTCTGGACTAATAAAATTTTATTGCTTAGTGGAGCAGTAATTATTGGATTTTTGCTGTTTATTGCGAAATATTTTACTAATTCAATTAATGGGGCCAATGGTTGGATTCAATTAGGGGCATTTAGTTTGCAACCTTCTGAATTTTGTAAATTATTTTTAGTGTTATTCTGTTCATATGTTTTTGCCAATTGGTATCACAGACGGCAGCAGGATTTGAAAATTACTAATAAATTTCAACCATATTTTGTAATTGGTTTATTGTTGTTTTTAGTTTTATTTGAACCAGATACAGGTGGATTTATGATTAACTTTGCAATTGTGTTGATCATTTATTTGACGTCACGGATTCCTGAAGACGGTTGGTTATATCGTAAAAAAGGCATCCGGTTATCTAATACAACAGTATTACTTTTATGGATTGCAACGTTTATTATTTTATTGCAAGTTCCACGACTCCCATTTATTCAAAAAATGGGCGATAAATTTTACCAAATTGCACGTTTTACTGCTTTTTATGCTCCATTTAAACATGCACAAAGCACAGGTCGTCAACTAGTAAATTCATATTATGCCATAAGCAATGGTGGATTATTTGGCTTAGGATTAGGAAATAGTATTGAAAAACGGGGGTATTTGCCAGAACCATATACAGACTTTATTTTATCAGTAACTACAGAAGAATTAGGAGTAATTCTAACGACTTGTATACTGTTATTATTGTTATTTATTATGTTAAGAATTTTCTTAATTGGAGTTCGTGCAAATAACTTATATGATCGATTAGTTTGTTATGGTGTTGGTACTTTTATGTTTGTTGAATCATTATTTAATATAGGTGCTGTGATTGGATTATTACCAATTACAGGAGTTACCTTACCATTTATTTCATATGGTGGATCAAGTATGTTCGTCCTTTCGATGGCTTTAGGACTTGTAATGGGAATTTCAGCAAACCAGAAACGACATTTAGAAAAGAGTCCTTTAGATGATTGAAAATGAAAAATTTGAAATGACAGCACGGCAAGGAGTAATCGTATATTTATATCGATTACGTCAGAGTCGTCAATTAAGAAAATTTGGTCAAATTGAGTATGTGTCAAAGCGTATGAAGTATGTTGTCCTTTATATGAACCAAGATCAAATTGAGCAAAATATTGCCAAAATTAAAAAAATGCGAAATGTGCGAAAAGTCCAATTATCGTATCGACCTTTTTTAAGAACTGATTATGCTTCTTCAGAAGACGGGTATAAATTAACTGAAGAAGATAAAGAAAAATTTAAGAAAACAAAGAGTGAGTCATAATGCGGATAATTTCAGGAAATTACGGTGGTAGAAGGCTTAAAGCTGTTCCAGGAATGAAAACTAGACCAACTACTGATAAAGTTAAGGAATCAATGTTTAATATAATTGGTCCATACTTTGATGGTGGAGTTGTCCTTGATTTGTTTGCCGGAAGTGGTGGATTGAGTATTGAAGCAGTATCTAGAGGAGCAGATGTTGCTTACTTGGTTGATCGTCAGTATCAGGCAATTAAGACAATCAAAGAAAATATCAAAGTAACAAAAGAAGAACAGAAATTTAATGTATTTAAAGCAGATGCAGCAAAAGCGTTACAAAAATTTAGTCAGCAAAACATTAAGTTTGATTATATTTTTCTCGATCCACCTTATGCGAAACAACAGATAATTGATAATTTGAATAATTTTGTGGAATTGGGATTATTAAACCTTAATGCAGTAATTGTTTGCGAAACTGATGAAAATGCACAGTTAGAAGATAATCTTCAAGATTTTGAAATGCTTAAACAAGTCACTTATGGTATTACTGTAGTGACAATCTATCGTTATAAGGGGTAATTAACGTGAATGCAATTTTTCCGGGAAGTTTTGATCCATTAACAAAGGGACATTATGATTTAATTTATCGTGCTAGTCGAATTATGGATCATTTAACTGTGGCAGTGATGACAAATACTTCTAAAAAAGCATTATTTACTACAGATGAAAAAGTAAAAATAATTAAAGATGCAGTTGCTGAATTAAATAACGTGGATGTGATTGCTGTTGAAAAAGGGCTAACTGTTGACTTAGCACAAAAATTAAATGCAACGGTGATTATCCGAGGAGTTAGGGACACAGAAGACTTTGAATTTGAGAAAAAAATTGCAAATTTAAATCGAAAATTAAATTCAGAGATTGAGACGCTTTTACTTTCATCTTCACCTGAATTTGAAGCAATTTCGTCTTCAATGATTAAAGAAATTGCGAAATTTGGCGGTGATGTTTCACAATTTGTGAATCCAACAGTACAGCATTTAATTGAGGAAAAAATAAATGAAAAAGAAAACTAAAAAATTTATTATTTTAATAGTTGTCTCAGTATTGATTTTTTTAAGTGTATTTTTACCATTACCATACTACATTGAGTTACCAGGATCTGCAGAAAATATTTCACAATATATTAAGGTTGAAAAACAATCAAAGAAGCATCAAAAAGGTGAATTAATGTTAGTTTATATTCGTGAACTGCACGCAACGCCTTTAACATATGCGATGAGTTATTTGAATCCATTTGCTCAACGAGATAGTGCAAAAAATTTATATCAAGGAAATACAGAAGATGATTATCAAAAAATTCAACAGTATTATATGCAAGATGCGATAAATGAAGCAGAATATGTTGCATTTAAAGCTGCAAATAAAAAGATTTCACGAAAATATTTAGGATTATATGTGATGTCAGTGATGCCTAATTCTAGTTTTAAAGGAAAGCTAAAAGTGGGTGATACGGTTGAATCTGTAAATGGTAAACATTTTGATGATTCTCAAGGGTATACATCATATATTAAATCGTTGCCTAAAAATTCTAAAATTACAATTGGTGTTCAAAGTGGAAAGAAACACTTAAAGTTAACTGGAACAACTCAAAAATTAGTTGGAACAAA
Organism: Candidatus Ligilactobacillus excrementigallinarum; assembly: GCA_019114385.1. Taxonomy (GTDB): domain Bacteria; phylum Bacillota; class Bacilli; order Lactobacillales; family Lactobacillaceae; genus Ligilactobacillus; species Ligilactobacillus excrementigallinarum. Next base: position 59,434 of record DXFP01000053.1, read on the forward strand.
TCAATATGGAATTGGAATAACTCTGGCAGATCGAACTGAAGTAAAACCATCTGAAAAAATTAAAGCGGATATGGACGGAATTGAAGGCCCTTCAGCAGGATTAATGATGTCGTTACAAATTTATGATGATTTAACCAATCATAATTTGCTTAAGGGACGTAAAATTGCTGGTACTGGAACCATTAATGCACAAGGACAAGTTGGAGACATTGGTGGTGCAGATAAAAAGGTCGTAGCAGCTTCAAATGCCAAAGCGACGGTATTCTTTGTTCCCAATAATCCAATTCCAAAAGAAGTAAAACAAGCATATCCAGATTTAAAGACTAATTATCAAGAAGCAAAAGAAGCTGCTAAAAAAATTCATACAAAAATGAAGATTGTTCCTGTAAGGACATTTAATGATGCTGTAAAGTACTTAGAAAATACAAATTAGCATTTTGTTAATAGTGCTGTTGGAATAATAAGAAGTTGGACGTAGTTCCAGCTTTTTTTAATACCCGCATTATCGAAACTCTAAAATAAACGAGTATATTTGTAAATTAAAACCATAGGAATCTATATTTTATGATTCATTTGATTTTTATTACAGTATGCTCGTTTTTTGTATTTGATCAGAATTTATTATTTTTGAAAAATGTATTAAATAATAAATATTTTTCGTATATATAAGTGTGGACAACGTAAAGGAGGGAAAAAGATGTTTGATAATTTAAGAGATTTTTGGGAAGATAATCGAACCAAAATTATCATTATTAGTTTAGTCGGTGCAATTGCGGTCTGCTTATTTGTTCCATTTGGTAAGCAATCTCAAGTAGAAGAAACTCAACAAGCATCGTCTTTTGAGATAAATTCAACTAGTAAGTACAGCACTCAAGAAGTAAGTTCAGCCTTTAGTATAAATAACAATGGTAACTTATATGTAGATATTAAAGGCGCAGTTAATCATCCGGGAGCATACCAAATGAATGATAATCAACGTGTAGGAGATGTGATTGAAAAAGCGGGTGGATTAACTTCAAATGCTGATTTAAATCGAGTAAATTTAGCTCAAAAATTAAATGATCAAATGATAATTTATGTTCCACGTAAAGGAGAAACAATTCCAATTTCTCTTAATTCACAGCAGACGCAAAATAATAATCCAAGTAATTCTACGGAAGCGACTGTAAATTCAAATGCAGAACAACATGCATCTTCAATCGGAAAAATAAATCTAAATACAGCAACATTGGATCAATTACAACAATTAGATGGAGTGGGCGAGAAAAAAGCACAGAAAATTATTGATTATCGTCAACAACATAACGGATTTAAACAAATCGATGAGTTAAAAAATGTAGATGGAATTGGTGATAAAAGTTTTGAAAAATTGTCATCTCAAGTTTGTGTTTAAAATTTTTGTTATACTTGATTTAAGTTAGATTAAAAATTTTGTGAATAAGAAATCATTACAACTGGGGATGAATATTATGAGTAATAAAGAAAAAAGAATTCCATGGAATCAGTATTTTATGTCGCAAGCAATTTTACTTTCAATGCGCGGTACATGCAAACGATTATCCGTTGGAGCAATTTTAGTAAGAGACGATCGCATTATTGCAGGCGGTTATAACGGTTCTGTATCAGGAGATGTTCATTGCTTAGATGAAGGCTGTTATGTAGTCGATGGACACTGTTTAAGAACTATTCATGCAGAAATGAATGCAATTTTACAATGTGCAAAATTTGGAATTGCTACGGATGGAGCAGAAATATATGTTACTGATTTTCCTTGTTTGCAATGCACAAAAATGCTTTTGCAAGCAGGAATTAAGAAAATATATTATTTAAGAAATTATCATAATAATCCATATGCCGTTTCATTATTAAAAAAGAAAAATGTTGATACTGTTCAAGTTAAAATTGATCCAAAATATTTAGATTCTGTTGTAAAAGTTGCTGAAGAAAATCAATCATAGTGCGTAAATACTATTTATTATTTACTGCATTTGAATGTATACTAATTAATTATTTGCTGATTAATCCTCAAAATTGGATTGTATTAGCAGTTACTTTTTTATATATTTTACGAGTTCAGACATTAGGAATAAAAAAATTAAAATATTTTTTAATTATATTTGGAATAATTTGGTATGGATTTCAATCGAATTATAATTATAAGATTTTTCAAAAAGATAATTTTAATAATCAAAATCAAATTACAAATATCACAGTAAGAGTTTTTCCTGATCAAATTGATCAAACAAATAGGATATATAAATTTATTGGAACAAAAATTGATAATGGAGAAAAAGTTCAAGTAAGCTATCAACCATTGCATTCTGATGATTTGGCTAAAATAACAAAGAGTAAAAAAGCAAAAGTAATTGAAATCCAAGGAAAAGAAACTCAGCCAGAATTGCCAACTAATGAAAATCAATTTAATTATCGCAATTATTTACTAAGTAAAAACATAAGGCAAATAATTTATGCAAAAAAATGTTATGTAAAAAATATATCAGGTGAAAGTCTTTTTGATAAAATGCTTGAGTATTTTCATAGTTTGAGACAGAATCTTGCTGAATATTTTACCTCATTACCTACATGTTTAAGAAATTATTGTAATGCATTGATTTTGGGCAAAATTACAGATGATTTTCATGATACTAGTGAAAATATCAAGCATTTAGGATTATTATATTTATTTTGTTTATCAGGAATGCATGTATTTTTTATCAAAAAATATTTTAATGAATTTTTGGAGCTATTTTGTATTACACAAGAAACAATTAATTTAGTTTTACTTTGCATTTTACCCGTTTATTGCATTTTAGGTGGAAATAATTTAAGTCTAAGCAGAGCAATTTGGATGATTTGGGTTGGAATCTTTTCTTCGTTTATTCTAAAAAATCAATTTTCTGGAATAGAATGTTGGAGTATTACGGTAATTATTTACCTAATATTATATCCAGCGATGTTTTTATCCTTAGGTGCGAAATTGAGTTATTTGTTAACTTTTATTTTATTGTGTCAACGTGATCAAAATAATTTTATGCTAAGTTTTAAGTTAAATAATTATAGTGTTCCATTAATTTTAAATAGTACATTTCAGTGGAATATACTTACTGTTTTTTATTCAGTAATTATTGGTGAATTATTTGAGAAAGTGATTTTTCCGGCCACATTAATAGGTGCAACTTGCATCTGGTTCAATTCACTTTGTAACTGGCTATTAAAGATTTGTGATTCGATTTTTAATCAACTTGCACAATTAAATACAATAATCACATTTGGTAAATTACCAATGATATTTTGTATCATCATTTTAATTTTGTTTTTTCAATTAGAAAATAATGTTCATAAAAAAGTTAAATGGATGCTGATTATTTTAATTTATACAGGTAACTATGCATATATTCATTTTCCTTTAAGTAGTGAAGTTGTCTATTTTGATATAGGCCAAGGAGATAGTACATTAATTAGAACAAAATTCAATCAAGATGTTGTTTTAATTGATACTGGCGGTAAAGTTAATTTTGGAAAGCAAAAGCAGACAAAGGGTACTACAATGGGAGAATCCGTGATTGCAAATTACCTATTAAGTAAGGGAATTGATCAAATAGACGGGTTATACTTAACTCATCAAGATACAGATCATGTAGGGTATTTTCCAAGTATTGGCCGAGAAATTCATTATAAGAAAATCTATGTGCCTGCTGGAATGGAAAATTTAGTTAGTTTTCAAGCAAGATTAGCGCAAATATATTCGCAAAGACCTATAGTTGTTCCACTTACTAATCAAATTTCTGCAGAAAATGGACTACAAATTTTACATCCTTTTAATGCAGGAAAAGGAACAAATAAAGATTCACTTGTTTTGTTGAAGAAAATAAATGATTTTACATTTTTATTTACAGGTGACTTAGATCAAGAAGGCGAGTTGCAAGTTTTAGAACACTATCCAATGTTAAGAACCGATTTTTTCAAAGTAGGTCACCATGGGAGTAAAACGGCTACAAATCCTAATTTTGTAAGTCACCTTCATCCCAAATTTGCGATTATTTCTGCTGGAAGGCATAATCGATTTCATCATCCAAATCAAGAAACATTACAAACATTAAATCAATATCAAATTCCATATTTATTAACTGCGAAAGATGGTATGATTAAGATATCAGTTTATCGAAATCGATATCAAATAACTAATGGAGGAAATGCTTTTGGATGTACAAGAAGCGATTCAAAAGATAAAAGATAGAAAGTTAGCAAATATTTATCTAGTTTTAGGTGAAGAAGAATATCAAGCAAATGAATTACGAAAAAATTTGCTTAAATTGATTCCGAATGAAGAAAAGGATTTCAATATTGCAGAATATGATATGGAAGATGTACCGTTAAGTGATGCTATTAATGATGCAATGTCTGCACCATTTTTTGGAGATATGAAATTAGTCTTTATTAATCATCCGTATTTTTTAACCGGCGAGAAAAAGAAAACAAAAGTTGAACATGAGTTAACCGAACTGGAATCTTATTTAGAAAGACCTTTAGATACAACAGTACTGGTGATAAATGCATTATATCCAAGATTGGATGAGCGAAAGAAAATAGTAAAATTGTTAAAACAAAGAGCTCAAATTATTAAAAATCAATCATTAAACGAAAATCAAATTCGGCAATTAATTATTAAAAAATTTAATGATCATCATTGTGAAATCGATTCAGATGCACTATCTCTTCTGATAGAGCGCACCGGTGAAAATTTGAATCAAGCAATGAATGAAGTAGATAAATTAATAATTAATGTGCAAAATGGTGACAAGGTTAATTTTCAAAAAGTTAAAAATTTAGTACCGCAGACACTAGAACAAAATGTATTTGATTTAGTGGATTTGGTTTTAGATCATCAAACTGATACTGCATTACAAATGTATCATGAATTGATTTTACAAAGAGAAGAACCATTAAAGATAAATGCGATATTATTAGGACAATTTCGATTATTATTGCAAGTTAAAATTTTGCATATTCAAGGATATGCTCAAGGTAATATTGCAAGCACGCTAAAAGTTCACCCATATAGAATTAAATTAGCATTGCGAAAAATTAATCGTTTTAAGATGAATGATCTAATTAATGCATATTTGGGGTTAGTTGATAATGAACAAAAAATGAAATCGACAAATCAAAATCCTGAATTGCTATTTCAGTTATTTCTTTTGAAAATATGAATTAAAAAATAATTGAAAAAGAGTGAATAAAGATAGTTGTTAAAGATTTGCAAGTAGAAGAGGTTAAGTCCTCTTTTTTAATCAATGAAATGCAGAATTATTATATATTTGTATAAAAAAAGCCTGAAATAATCAGGCTTTTTTTATAATCATTTATTATTTTGCTAAACGAGCAGCCATACGCGATTTGTCACGAGCAGCTTTGTTAGCTTTAATTAAACCTTTTGAAGCAGCTTTATCTACAGCTGATACTGCTGCTTGGTAAAGTTCTTCAACGTTATCTGCACCAGCAGTTTTTGCTTTTTCAAATTTCTTGATTGCAGTCCGCATTTTGCTTAATTGAGCTGAGTTGCGATCATTTGCTTTTTCATTTACTTTAACACGTTTAATAGCAGATTTGATAATTGGCATGATTTCACCTCCACATAAATATGATTCCGTCGCCGGTCATCATTAAACTTTAACATATGTAATTATACAAGAGCAAAGTAAACATTGCAATAAAAAATTGAAAGAATGTCAAGGAATTCTTCTTGACATCAATTGAATACTTGACTTTTTAATGAGAAATTTTGTAAAATACAACCTGTGCATGTTGTTTGCACTACTTTTTACTGTGTTTGGCACGCTTCACCAACGCCTTACTCGGTAATTTAGTTAATTTTTAAGAAAGGTGGAAATACAATGGCTATTTCACAAGAAAAGAAAAATGAAATTATGAAGAAGTATGCTCGTCATGAAGGCGACACAGGTTCTGCAGAAGTTCAAATCGCTGTTTTAACAGCAGATATTAATGAATTAAATGATCACGTAAAGGAACACAAGAAAGACTTTGCTGCACAACGTGGTTTGATGAAGAAGATTGGTCACCGTCGTAACTTATTAGCATACTTACGTAAGACAGATGTTCAACGTTACCGTGAATTAATCAAGAGTTTAGGTTTACGTCGTTAATCGAGATTCAGAGAGGTTGGATTTTTCCAACCTCTTTTTTAATAAAAAAATTAATGAATATTTTTGTATTCTCAAGTGTGGTATACTAATTAATAAGGTACTTTAGAACGGTTTATATTAATTTAGATACTAGGAGTGAAATTATGAGTAAGATTAAACTCGATATTATGAGCGGTGTGCGCGAGAATGGCAAAAATATGTACGCTGTAGAGGTTGATGATCAAATTTTTATTTTGGACTGCGGATTAATGTATCCAGAAAATGAATTACTAGGAATCGATATTGTAATTCCGAATTTTGATTATTTAGAAGAAAACGCAAGTCGGATTGCAGGAATTTTTTTAACACATGGCCATGCTGATGCTATCGGTGCATTGCCATATTTTGTTGAAAATCATCCAGTACCAGTTTTTGGTTCAGAATTAACGATTGCGCTTGCTAAAATTGCATGTGAAAATGAACCAAAAGCGAAGAAATTTAATGATTTCCATATTATTGACGAACAAACTGAAATTGACTTTAACAATGTGACTGTTTCATTTTTTAAAACAACTCACTCAGTTCCAGATTCTTTGGGAATTGTAATTGAAACCGACGAGGGAAATATCGTTTATACTGGCGATTTTAAAATTGATCAAACGGCAAGTGCTGACTATCAAACAGATTTCGGCAGAATAGCGGAAATCGGGAAACAAGGTGTGCTGGCACTATTAAGTGATTCAACTAATGCAGAAAATCCAATTGAGATTGAAAATGAAAAAGATGTAGCCGATTATATTTCAGAAACATTTGAATATCATAACGGTCGAATTATTATTTCTGCGCATTCGTCAAATATTGCTCGAATTCAACAGGTTCTAAATGCAGCTGCTCAAAATAATCGAAAAGTAGCATTAATGGGACATGATGTTGAAAAAATTGTAAAAACGGCATTAAAGTTGGATAAACTTCATATTCCGGATGAAGATGTATTGATAGATGCAAAAGAAATTAAAAAACACAGGGATAATCAGATTGTGATTCTTGAAACTGGGCGTTCAGGTGAACCGTTGAAGTCACTGCAAAAGATGGCTTTAGGCAGACATAAGAATGTAAAACTGCATAAGGGTGATTTAGTTTTTATTACTACAACTCCATCGCCTGCAATGGAAACTAATGTTGCAAAGACACGTGATATGATTTTCCGCGCTGGTGCAAATGTTAAAACTATTTCTGATAAAATGAATTTATCAGGCCATGCTAGTCGAAATGATTTGCAACTAATGTTTAATTTATTGAAACCTAAATATTTAATTCCAGTTCAAGGTGAATATAGGCAATTATATGCAACTAAAGAATGTGCAATGGAAGTTGGAATTCCAGAAAAACAAATTGTATTAGTTAATAAAGGTGATGTTTTAGAATACGACCGCGGTAAATTCCAACTTGCCCAAGCTATTGAAGCAACTAATACATTGATTGATGGAATTGGTGTAGGAGATATTGGAAATATCGTTTTGCGTGATCGAAAATTGTTGGCTGAAGACGGAATCTTTATTGCGGTGGTAACAATTGATCGTAAAAAACGTAAAATTGTAGATACACCTAAGATTACATCTCGTGGATTTGTTTATGTGAAGACTAGTCGCGATTTAATTGCTGAAAGTCGTGAGATTGTAACGAAAGTTGTTCAAAGTAATTTAGATAACAAAGAATTTGATTGGACACATTTGAAACAAGATATTCGGGACCAATTAAATCATTTTCTTTATGAACAAACCAAGCGTCATCCGGTGATTATGCCAGTAATTATGGAAATTAATCAAGGGTATCCAAAGCGGAATCATAAGAAGAAAAAATCTACAGCAGATCAACTAACTAAAACACAAAATAAAAAAGAAAAGACAAAGCAAACTAAAAAGAAACAACATAAAAAGAGAAATAAGTAAACATTCTTAAATAAGAGGCTGGAAATTGCAGCCTCCTATTTTATTTGGTTAAATTTTTAAAATACGGTGAGTGCAAGAATGAATAAAAATGATGAGCAAATATTGAGACAAGTACAACAGAAAATTTCAAATAAGGAGTATGAAAAAGCACTTCAATTATTAGAAAATCTATATTTGAAAAAACAAAATAAAGAGTTGAATTATTTATTATTTCATACTTATGTGCGTGCAGGAGAATACAATAATGCAATTCAAGTTGCTGATGAGTTTATAGATGAATATGTTGCAAATGATTCGTGGTTGTTTGAGTATGTAAAAGTTTTGTTGCATGCAGGAAAAATATTACAGGTATTTATTTTATTTAAAAAGTTAAATAAATATTTTAATCAAGACGAGAAAAATGAATTTGAACAGATTTTGAAACATTATCCAAGTTATTTAAATAAGCAGCAACAGCGACTAAAAAAAGAATTAATTAGAAAGTTAAAATATCTTCCAGCGTTTGATTTAGAAAAGCAAAGAAAAATTATTGCTCAATGTAATTTGTTAAATCCGCAAGAATTGTATCTGAATACAAAAGGATTACTTTTGAATAATGATTTATCAAATTTTACAAGGATGTCTTTATTGGATATGTTAAGAAAAACTTCTGATCAATTGGTCCAAGTAAGAACGTTTTTAGGTGAAATTATTGATGTAAAATTAAACGAATTACCATCAATTGAAGAAGCTGAAGTATTTAGAAAATTAAGTAAAGAAATTTTAAATTCTAAAAAATATAATGAAAATTTGAAGCTAAAATACTTAAGTGAATTAAAACTTCAACTAATGATTATATATCCATACTTAAATCAATTCACATTTGAAGAATTAAAGAAATTGCTGGTTGCACCAATTTCACAATTGAATTCGAACGAAGTTGTATTTCGGAAGAAATTAACTCAGGAGCTGAATAAGATACTGAATTTCAAAATTAATTAGTTTTTTATTTACAAACTAGCCAGACACTTATATAATGAATCAAGGATTCTTCTTTTAAGACAAAACTTTTTTTACTTGGTTTTCTTTAAAAGAAGTAGTATAATAAAACATAAAGGATTATCAGCAAACATTTTTTGTGGATATCTTTGGAAAATTTCAGGAGGTTCGTATTAATGGCAAAAGAACATTACGAAAGAACAAAGCCCCACGTTAACATTGGTACAATCGGCCACGTTGACCACGGGAAAACAACTTTAACAGCAGCTATCACAAAAGTTTTAGCTGAAAAAGGTTTAGCACAAGCTGAAGAC
>DXFP01000054.1 GCA_019114385.1 Candidatus Ligilactobacillus excrementigallinarum
AATTATACAATCTTTTCATATTAATATTGTATGCAGTTACCACTAATTTTTCAATCATCGTTTGTAAATTCAGTTCTCTATTTAAAAATTAAGCAAAAAAATATATAATATACGTAATTATAAAAGTGAAATGAGGGGTTCGATGGAGATTCTAGAAAAAGCTCCTGCAAAATTAAACCTGAGCTTAGACGCTTTATTTCGCCATTTGGATGGAGATCCTGAGTGGAAAATGGTGATGACTGCAATCGATTTAGCCGATTATGTGCATATCCAAACTAGCCATTCATCCAGTGACATTAAAGTTTTAACCAACACCGGATTTTTACCTCAGGATCAGCGTAATTTAGCTTTTCAGGCTGCCAAAGTATTGCAGTCACGCTTTGACATTCAAGAAGGCGTCACAATTACAATTGATAAACGAATTCCAGTATCTGCGGGGATGGGCGGCGGTTCTGCAGATGCCGGAGCAGTTTTACGCGGATTAAATCAGCTTTGGAACTTAAACTTATCATTACAACAATTAGCTGAAATTGGATTAGAAATTGATTCAGATGTGCCCTTCTGCGTGTATAGTTGTCCTGCATTAGTCGAGGGAAAAGGCGAAAAAATCACTCCGCTTGGCAGTTTAAATCCACTGTGGTTTGTAGTTGCTAAGCCTAAGGCCAGTGTTTCTACACCTAGTATCTTAAAACAAATTGACTTTAGTGAAATTCAACACTGGGATGTGCAAAAAGTGGTTACTGCAATTCAAAATGCTGATTGGAATACTTTAACCACTTGTATGGGCAATAGTTTAGAACCAATCACTGCGCAAAAATATCCAGAAATCACGCGCATTAAAGATAAGATGCTCAAATTTGGTGCTCAAGCAGCCCAGATGAGTGGCACAGGTCCGACTGTTTTCGGAATTGCTCAAACTGAATCTCGTGCACAACACATCTATAATAGTTTGCGTGGATTCTGCAAAGAAGTTTATCTTGTTCGTCCTTTTAATTTAATGGCTTGTTCAAATTAACAAATTCAGTACAAGGTTGTGACGAAAGTCCAGCCTTTTTTCTATTCTCACAATTCAAAAAGAAAGTGTGACAAAACACCTTAAACAGGCATGTTGTAAGAAAAAAACGAACGAATTACGTAGGATTGATTCGGAGGTTTTTGGATTTACAGACATGCTTGTTTATTTTGGAACCGATTATGCGGATATAAAAATAGAGACTGGACTTATGTCACAACCTCTTTTCTTACAGCATATCCCGTTTTTAATTTTGTAAGCTAATCATATAACAACTTGGCAACATAATTCAGAACTTTTTCATCCTGATGCAGTGCCGAGTGCTTAATTCCATAAAACATCTTTGTATTTAAGATCGACCACTTTGCATTCAAAATATTATTCAAAAATTCAGATTGCACATTTGGAACTGAAGTATCTGTGTGGTTCTGATAATCAGCCATCACGTTATAAAAATGAATTTTCTGAATCGGAGCTAAAGTTTGATATTCCTTAAAAAGTTTGCGGTATTCAGCATCACTTAAATGTTCTTTTTGTGCCTCTTGGTAGCTATCATGCACCGTTACACCTTCATTTACTGGAGTCCCCATCAATACTACCTTATTAAAACGCATATTCCGTTGAACCCAGCGCGACTGGCCTAAAGCATGCAAAAATTCTGTTCCGCCCCATGAGTGTCCAATTACATTTAATTGATGTACTCCATATTGATTTGCTAATACTTTAAAGGTTTTAATCGTCCACTTCACTTGATTATCGTAGGTTTTACCTAAATTCCAATCAAACAATAGTTGAATTAAAGCGTTCTTTTTATTCTTCACAGTTCCTGAAACATGAATTTTTCCAGTAGGCGTGACATGAATCGTCATCGTTTTTTGTGCAAAATTTTCTTTTTCATAGTAGGTAATTAATTTATTATAGGTATAATTACTACCACCATATCCCGGAATTAAAATTGTTGGCGTATCAGTATATTTAATATCATTTCGTAAATCATTAGTACGTAATGCCTTTTGTGGACTAGGAATCAGCAAAATCAATTGAACGCCTAATGCAATTACAAGAATTCCCATCAATACTTTAAACAAATTTTTTAATAATTTACTCATTCTGCAAACTTCCAATAAACAAAAAAATATCTGAATTTACTATATCGCAATATACGCTATGAGTAACTTCAGACACTTTGCAATTTAATTAAAATTCTTCGATTTCATCATCTAATTCAGATTCATCAAGTTCATTTTCATCAGTTGTATCTGCTGACTCTTCGCCTTCAAATTCTAACTTGATATTCTTGGTTAAAACGTCAGTGTAACTATATGAAACTCGCTCAACTGCACTTTCACCTTGATCTAACTCAACGACAAAGATTGCTGGGAAAGTTTCTTGTAATGTTCCGGTACATTTCATGACTTTTTTTCTTCCAACATGAGATGTAACTGTTAAACTTTTCCCAATATGACTATCTAACATCGACTTGATTTTCGCTAAAGTGCTTGGCATACGTTTCATCCTCCTGTCATGTGTCGTATTATAACACACAACAGAAAAAAACTCAATTTTACCATAATTCAATAGCACTATGCAAGAAAGATTACTATATTCTAATTAAATTCTATTAATGCATTAGCTAAATCTATGAAATCGCTAATCGTTAACGCTTCTGGTCGGATAGTTTTAGCAATTCCAACTTCAGCTAATCCCTTTTCTAATTTAGCTTTTGTTTCAGCATCCTTACCATAAATTCCTTGTAAATTATTCCACAAAGTCTTGCGGCGATGAGCAAAACTGCCTTTTACCAGCCGCATAAATTGTTGTTCATCTTGCGGTTGTTTTATAGGCTTTTTAGATGTTAGCTTTACTACTGCTGAATCAATCTTAGGTTGAGGTACAAAAACTGTTTTCGGCACAATAAATGCAATTTCAGCGTCAGTATAATATTGCACTGCAATCGATAATGATCCGTAGTCCTTCGTCTTAGGTTGGGCAGTCAACCGCTGTGCAACTTCCTTCTGCATCATAACCACAATTGCATCTAACTGAACCGGACTTTCAAGTAAATGCATAATAATTGGTGTAGTGATATAGTATGGCAAATTAGCCACTAACTTTAAATGATGCTGACCATCAAAATTTTCTGCAATCAGTTTCTGTAAATCAGCTTTTAACACATCTTGTTGCAAAACTGTGACGTTAGAATATGGCGCCAAAGTTTCATCCAAAACAGGAATTAACCGTTCATCAATTTCTAATGCCATTACCTGATGGGCACGTTTAGCTAACTGTTCTGTCAACGCACCAATTCCAGGGCCGACTTCAATCACATCATCTTCAAGCGTAATTTCAGCTGCATCCACAATTTTATGCAGAACATTAATATCAGTCAGAAAGTTTTGGCCTAAGCTTTTTTTGAAATTTAAGCCGTATGTTTCCATAATTGCACGAGTCCGAGTTGGATTAGCAATTTCAATTTCATTTGCCATCAATCTCACCTCCCAATTGTTGCTTGACCTGTTGCATGGCATCCTCAAAATCACCTGGAGTAATTTCAAATAATCGCAACCGTTTATATAACTGTTTACCGTTCGTATAACCAATATTCAAAATTTCACCTAGCAATTCACGCTTTTCCTTTGCATATGGTCCATTGATTAGTCCATTTTGCATTAAGGTTTCACGTGAAATCATTGCAGGGGCATCTGGAACTTCCGTGTACAGATTTTTCAAAGCTTCGCGAATCGCTTCTACACTGGCATGTTCAACGCCCAAACTGCCCTGCTGATGACTAGGAACTGCATCCCGGCGTTTCAAAAAAGCATGTTTGACTCCCGGAACCGCTTCTTGAATAATTTTACGAATCTTTTCACCTGAAAAATCTGGATCAGTAAATACAATTACACCGCGCTTATCTTGTAATTGCGCAATCTGATCTAAGGTTTCATCGCTAATCGCAGAGCCGCGCGTTTCGATTGTGTCAGCATTTATCGCCATATTAATGCGCTTTGTATCGTCTTTACCTTCAACGACAATTACTTCTTGAATTTTCATTTTTTCACTCATTGAATTTTCAATATCCTCTTTGCATTTTGCATCGTTTGATTTGCTAAATTATCAATATTTTCATTCCGCAATTTTGCCAAAAATTCAACCGTATACCGTGTCATTCCCGGTTCGTTTTGCCGGTTACGGTATGGCATTGGCGTTAAATATGGAGCATCTGTTTCCACTAATAAATGTTCAAGGGGAACATATTTAGCCGCTTCTTGAACTTCAGGGGCATTATCATAAGTCACGACTCCACTAAATGATAAGTCCATTCCAAGTTCAATAAATTGTTGTGCCCACTGTACATCACCATTAAAGCTGTGCATAATGCCGCCATATTGAGCTCCATTGGTTTCTTTTAAAATTTCATACGTATCTTCAAATGCATCCCGATTGTGTACACTTATTGGCAATTGAAATTCATGAGCTAATTCAATTTGCTTGCGGAACACTTCTTTTTGTAAATCATGATCAACATCACAGTGGTAATCTAAGCCGATTTCGCCTACTGCCTTAACTTTTGGTTCAATTAAATAAACTCGCAACTGTTCTTCTAATTCTTCATACTTAGCTGCATCTTCCGGATGAATGCCAATTGCTCCATAAATATTGTCATAGTTATTAACTAATTCTACCATTTTATCGGCACTTTCACGGTCATAGCCTAAAACCAGCATACCATCAACATTCATTGCTCGCGCACGTTCAATCACATCTGGAATGTCTTCATCAAATTCATGAGAATTAATGTGCGTGTGTGAATCAAAAATCGAAATCATTGCCATCCTCCTTCCAAAGATTAATCTCTTTCAAGTAGCAAATAGGAGACCATAACATTCTGTCACAGCCTCCGCATTTGTACATTTTATTATCCTACTAATGAACCATTTGGAATATTCTTTGGTACAGTTAATAATTGTACTTGATCGCCGAATTCTGCTGATAACAGCATTCCTTGACTAAGTTCGCCACGCATCTTACGTGGTTGTAAATTAGTAACTGCAATGACTTTTTGTCCAACTAATTCTGCAGGATTTGGATACCAGTCTGCAATTCCGGAAATAATTTGCCGATCACCCTCATCGCCTGCATCCAAGCGGAATTTCAATAACTTGTCCGCATTTTCAACTTTAGCAACTTCTTTGATTTCACAAACTTTCATTTCAACTTTATCAAATTTATCGAAACGAATTTCCTTCTTGGTTAAATTCAAAGTTGTTTTTTCAGGATCAAATGCACTTGCTTGCTTAGCCATATTTTTCCGTCCTTTTGCCTTTTCATTCGCAGACATCATTGATTGCATGTATTCAATTTCTTCATCTTTATCTAACCGTGGGAAGATTGGGGTTCCCTTCTTCACTACTTGAGTGTTAGCTGTTAAATCAAAGAATGACAAGCCTTTAATTGCCATTTGGTCAGTTGGCAAGCCTAATTGTTCAAAGATTTGTTTTGGTGCGTGTGTCATTACTGGTTGCAATAAAATTGCGATGACCCGCAAACTAGCTGCCAAGTGAGCCAAGACACTGTTTAGGGCTGTTTGGTCTGCTTCTGATTTAGCTAATTTCCAAGGTTCAGTTTCATCAATATACTTATTTGTTCGCGAAACTAACTTCCATAAACTTTCAAGGGCTTTAGCAAAGTATGTTTTTTCAAGATGATTACAGTATTCTTGAATTGCAGTTGCAGCTGTTTCTTCCAAGTCCTTATCAAATGGAGTTACGCCGCTTTGCAATACTGGAATTTGACCATCACAATATTTATTAATCATTGCAACTGTCCGGTTTAATAAGTTTCCTAAATCATTTGCTAAATCGAAGTTCATCTTTTCAACAAAATCTTCTGGTGTAAAGCGACCATCATTTCCGAATGGAACAGCCTTCATTAAGTAGTACCGCAATGCATCCAAACCATATCGATCAACAATCGTTTCAGGATAAATTACATTTCCTTTTGACTTAGACATCTTGCCATCTTTCATTACTAACCAGCCATGACCAACAATATGTTTTGGCAATGGCAAGTCAAGTGCCATCAACATAATTGGCCAATAAATTGTGTGGAACCGGACGATTTCCTTTCCAACCATTTGGATATCAGCTGGCCAGAATTTCTTAAACAACGAATCGTCCTTTGAACCATATCCTAAAGCAGTAATATAGTTGCACAAAGCATCGATCCATACATAAACAACGTGTTTAGGATCTGAAGGTACATGGACACCCCAGTCAAAACTTGTCCGGGTAATTGCCAAGTCTTCCAAGCCTGGTTTAATGAAGTTATTCAACATTTCTTGCTTCCGTGAAGCTGGTTCAATAAAATCAGGATGGTCTTCATAATATTGAACTAAGCGATCAGCATATTTACTCATCTTGAAGAAGTAGCACTCTTCTTCAACCAATTGTACTTCATGGCCAGAAGGTGCAATTCCGCCGATCATCTTGCCGTCTTCATCCCGGAAGACTTCTTTTAATTGAGATTCTGTAAAGTATTCTTCATCAGAAACTGAATACCATCCCTTGTATGTTCCCTTATAAATATCTCCTTGGGCAAGCAATTTTTCAAAAATCTTTTGAATGGCAGCTTCGTGATAATCATCTGTCGTCCGAATAAACTTGTCATTTGTAATTTCAAGTTTTTTCCATAATGTTTGAATATCTTCAGCCATGCGATCAACATATTCTTTTGGCGTAATGCCCATCTTTTTCGCCTTTTGTTCAATCTTTAAGCCGTGTTCATCTGTTCCAGTTAAGAAAAAGACATCATAGCCTTGCAGCCGCTTATACCGTGCAAGTACATCACATGCAATCGTAGTATAGGCATTTCCAATATGTAATCTGCCTGATGGATAGTAAATTGGTGTTGTAATATAAAATGTTGGCTTTTCTGCCATTTTATTCAACCCTTTCCGTTTCAATCAAGTATTATATTTAAGTATATCATAATTTAGACATCAACTTCTGCAAATTCTTTAACTGCATCATTTACAATCATAATTCCGCTATCTGGAATTTGAATTGGTTGATTATTAACCGCAACAATTTCAGCATGAGGATTTCGATATTGAATCAATCCTGCAAATGGATAAACTACGAAACTAGTGCCAACAATCACAATTAAATCAGCATCCCGTACAGCTTTTACAGCTCTTGTCAGGTTTTGCGGATCAATCCCTTCTCCGTATAAAACCACTTTACTACGTAAAATTCCGCCACAGTCCTGATGGTGAATGTCTTTGATAAATTCATGCCAATCTACTTTTTGCCGGCACTTTTGACAATACACATCATAGATATTGCCGTGAAATTCAATTAACTTATCTGCAGGCGTTTTTGCCTTACGATATAATCCATCAACGTTTTGCGTTACAACTGTAGCTTTGCCTGCTTGCGCTAATACTGCCATTTTCTTATGAATAATATTAGGCTTAGCATTTGGAAAATATAAGTTTTGCACTACAAAATCATGAAAAGCTTCTGGTTCATTTTCAAGGCATTCATGGCTTAACATATATTCTGGTGTCTTACCTTCCTTATAAATTCCATGTTTTGAACGATAATCTGGAATTCCAGAAGCTGTAGAAACCCCAGCCCCTGTCAAAAAGACCACTTTATTTGCTTGCTGAATCAATTCATTGAGTTCTGACATTGCAATCACCCTTTATCGTGTTAAATATGGTACTCCAATTGAGTCTAAATACTTTCCCACCGGCATTTCATAAATCCGACGAAATTCTTGTACGCGTTGTTGATCATTGCCTTTAGGTTCTGGAATCACAAAGGCATTTTGTTGATCATTTTTCATGCGGCCAACGTATGCTGTTCTAAATTGAAGATTTTCTTTCAAATCAGTATGGAAGATTTCAAAAATTTGTCGAACATCCAACCGCAGTTGTCGTGCACTCAAAACTGGTGTTAGTGAAACATACGTGCTTAAGTTCATGCCATATAATCCATAACTTTCTAATGCTTGATCAAATCCCTTGTATAACTTCACAATTGCACGCCGCACGTTAAAAGCTGAATCTAGCGGCTTAGCAGTAATCAACGCAAACAGCTTTTCTGCTTGGGCAGTTGCCTTAGGATACAATTCACGCAATTTAGGTAAAACTTCTTCTTGATTTTCCTTGAAAAAGACTAACGCATCCAAAACATTGACTGTTCTTAAAACCATCCAATCATCTTTGCCTTCTTTAGGTTCTGGCTTTAAAACTGCTAAAATTCCCTTAAAATATAATTCCTCTACTTGATCATCAATCAATCCCAATTGACGTTGTTGATCATATACAAAGAAGTGCATTAAAATATCATACAATTCCATTCCAGTAGCGATATACTTTTTATCTAAATCTTTCCGCTCACTTTCCAAATTAAAGGAAATTTGCGGTAATTTTTCAAACATTAACATAAAATGCAGCAATTCATGCGCTACAACATAATTGACATTAGTTTGATCCAATACATCAATGATCAACTTACCATTTCTTAAATAATGTTGTGCTTGGTCATGGCGAACAAAACCGGATTGATTGTCATGATATTGAATTTCAATTCCATTTGGTTGGATTTCTTCCGCCTTTTTCAATAATGCTTGTACTGTGTTATTTAACTTTGGTTCTGTCATAATTAATCCTTTCGCATCTCTTCTAAAATTTGCTTTGCATTTTGCGAATCACGCACGCCTTTTTCTTCTAAACGCTTAACTAATTTTGGAATCTCAGTTGGAGTTGCGCCGATTGAAGCAGCTAAACTCTTTAGTTGCAACCGCATATGTCCGCGCTGAATTCCATCGGTAACTAATGCATATAATGCTGCCAAATTTTGGCCTAAACCAACACTTACGATAATCATTGCCAATTCACGTGCATTTTTGATTTGCATTAATTTATGATTGATTTTTACCAATGGCACGATTTTAATTGAACCGCCAACTGAACCGACTGGCATTGGCAAAGTCATTTCACCCACTAAGGATTCGCCCGCTACTTTCCATTGACTTAATCCGCGATAGTGTCCATCACGCGCCGCATATGAGTGTGCTCCGGCTTCAAGCGCCCGCCAATCATTGCCGCTTGCAATTGCCACTGCGTCAATTCCATTCATAATGCCTTTATTATGCGTAGTTGCACGATATTGGTCAAGTTGAGCTAACCTGCTTGCTTGTTGAATTTTTTGTGCCGCTTGTTTTCCGCTAATTTGCCCTTTGCTTAAAGCTTTTACTGGAATTTCAGTTTTTACTGTTACAAGACTTTCTGTTGCATAATTTGACAAAATACTCATTAAAATATCTTGATGCAAAGTTAATTGAATTTCACTCGCAACTTTTTCTAGCATCGTATTCAACATATTAGCGCCCATGGCTTCTTGAACATCAACTGCTAAATCAACGGATAGTAAATCATCGGCTAGCACCCGGCTTCGCAACCAGCGTGCCCCGCCGCCACGCTTTACAATTGATGGATGAGCCTGATTAGCTACTTCCAATAAATGGTTCTTTTGCTGTTCAATTTGCTGAACTAATTCTTCCATTTCAGTAACATTCTCGATTATAATCTGTCCTAACATCAAACGTGTCTTAATTTCAGCATGGAAACCGTTCCCAGCCTTAACCAGTCGCGCCCCGTTGCTTGCAGCCGCAATAACAGAAGGTTCCTCCGTAACCATTGGCACCAAATATTCTTGGCCGTTAACTACATAATTAATTGCCAAGCCTTCTGGAATTTCATATTCAGTAATAAAATTTTCAATCATCGTATCGCCCAAAGTCGGATCTGAAGTTAAATGCTTAATCTGAGCAAGATCTTCATCATCTAAACGATACGTGTCCCGTAAAATTGCTAATCGCTCTTCCCACGATTTTTGATAATATTTTCCAAAGCCTCTCATCATTTTTCTCCGTTTGTTAATTTATTCTATGCTTTATTATATAATACTTTTAGATTGATTCGCAGAGGTGAGGATGTTTTGAAAAAGCTTTTAAGAATTTTCTTTGCATGTTTATTAATTTGGGTAGGGATTGCTGGTTGCAGTCACACTCAAAATCAACCAACAATGCAAGTCGGGATTTTAAAAGAACGTCCTGCCTGTTATTACTCACAAGGAAAATTAACTGGGTTTAATGTCCAAGCAGCCCAAGCAATTGGCAAGCAAACTCATACTAAAGTAAAAATCAAAGTATTTACTTCACGTGCCAAATTGGAAGCGGCTCTTGCACATCACCAAATCAAGCTCGCAGTGGGATCTGAACTAAATTTTACCAAGGAAAAATTAGCTGGTAATCTATTATATCCAAAAAATGTCGTGTTTAGTACACATTCATTTTCAAAATTAAGACAACTTAAACACAGAAAAATCGGAACCTTAAAAATGAATGGAACGCCTAAATTTTTGCAAGAAAATGCGATTCATATTCAGCAATATACATCCATTAATCAACTTGTTGATGCACTTGATAGTGGACAAATTCAAGCAGTAATGGTTAATGAATATCAATACCATCAATATTTAAAGGAACATCCTCTGCGACAAAAGGCAGCTAAAGTTAATCGTTCTAGCTTAAAGTTGCCGATTTTCCATCGTTTAGACGATGTCCAAGTGTTATCACAACAAGATCAAGTGTATGCTGCTGATGCACAAATGGCTAAGCAAGTAAAACATATCATTCACGATTTGCGGATGAACGGTACGTTGACGCACTGGTCTGCCAAGTATTATGGATATAATTATGGATTTAGATAGGATGCGCAGGTCGTCTTGAGTCAGTATAGAACAATTTTAACTACATAACTAAAAATAGAGGTTGTGACATAAGTCCAGCCTCTATTAATTTATTCGTATAATCGGGTTCCAAAACAAACAGGCATGCCTATTTGAGATGTTCTGACACCTTCCTTTTTTCAATCATTTTATCCAAAATAATCTACACCAATTGCGTGCCGCACTTCAGTCAATGTTTGATTTGCGACTTCGTTAGCGTGTTCGCTGCCCTTCTTCAACATGTCGTATACTGCAGGAATGTCTTTAGCGAATTCTTCCCGCCGTTTCCGAATTGGTCCTAATTCATTTTCTAAGACTTCATTCAAGTAACGCTTGATCTTAACATCGCCTAAGCCGCCATGTTGATATTGTGCCTTTAATTCTGCCACTTTATCTTTATCTGGATCAAAAATATCTAAGTAAGTAAAGACCATGTTGCCTTCTACTTGACCTGGATCTTCAACATGAATGTGATTTGGATCAGTGTACATTGACATAACTTTTTTCCGCAAAGTATCTGCATCATCTGACAAATAAATTGCATTGCCTAATGACTTACTCATCTTGGCATTTCCATCCAATCCT
Source organism: Candidatus Ligilactobacillus excrementigallinarum (assembly GCA_019114385.1). Lineage (GTDB taxonomy): Bacteria > Bacillota > Bacilli > Lactobacillales > Lactobacillaceae > Ligilactobacillus > Ligilactobacillus excrementigallinarum. The sequence continues at coordinate 11,398 of DXFP01000054.1, forward strand.
GGAATTCTTCCTGAACCTTTAGGAGGAAAGACACCCTTTGGTTCAACCAAAACATCACCATAGATTGAATTGAAACTGCGTACAATTTCCCGAGTTTGTTCCAACATTGGTTCCTGATCATCGCCAACCGGAACTAAACTGGCCTTAAATGCAGTAATGTCAGCTGCTTGACTTACTGGATATGTAAAGAATCCAGCTGGGATTGAGCGTTCAAAATTCTTTTGCTGAATTTCAGCCTTAACTGTTGGATTCCGTTCCAAGCGAGAAACTGTAACCAAGTTTAAATAATATAGATTTAATTCTGATAAAGCCGGAATTTGAGACTGCACAAAAATAGTTGATTTTGCTGGATCAATTCCAACTGCTAAATAATCCAACGCAACCTCAATCAAAGATTTGCGAATCTTTTCCGGATCACGAGCATTGTCAGTTAAAGCTTGTTGATCAGCAATCATAATAAATGGAGTGTATTTTCCAGAATTTTGCATTTCCACCCGATTTTTCAATGAACCAACATAGTGCCCGATATGTAACTTGCCAGTTGGTCGATCGCCGGTTAAAATTACTGGTTTTGTTGTCATAATTATCTTCCTTTCTTGCGACAAAAGAAAAAAAATCGCCCTTGACATAGGACGATTTTAACCGTGGTACCACCTAAATTGCAGTTTTACTGCCGCTCATTTCCTTAATTTAAAATGTAACTTGAAAGCCCAATTCAAAATTAAATGATTTTTTTCAGCATCCAAATCTCTCTGTTAGTATAATTTCTACTCTATCTTCCAAGGAATAATTCACTTTTTATTTTAACTAAAATAAACACTTCTGTCTATTAAATCATTAATCCTAAAGTATAGTGAATGATCATGGTAATAATTCCTACAATCAGGTTGCGTTTAACCGCTACTTTAACTAATCCATTTCCAAGTTTAGCACTTAAATATCCTGTTAGTGAAACTGAAATACATACCGCTAAAATGGTAATTGGCCACATCCATTTGACTGGGCTTAATGACATCGCAGCTAATGGGAAAATACCGCCTAATGCCGCTGCAAATAAGGATGAAAATGCAGCATTCCAAGGATTCATATACTCATTCAAAACAAGGCCATGCTTAACATTCACAACTGTTTCCAATGGCTTTTTATCTAACAAATCTTCAGCAATTTCCGCAGCTGTTTCTTCAGAGACACCTTTTTCAACATAATATTCACGCACAGCTTCCAATTCTTCTGTTCGATTAGTCTTTAACAATTGCTTTTCTTCTTGAACAGTCACCTTTTCTGTATCACGCTGAGTACTTACCGAGGCATATTCGCCTGAAGCCATTGAAAACGCGCACGCTAATAAATCAGATAATCCGGCAATGAAAATCGTAAAACGGTTAGGCGTTGCTACTGCGACACTGAAAAGGACTCCTACAACTGTCAAAATTCCATCATTTGAACCTAATACTCCGGCACGCAATACGTTTAATTTTTCGCCCATTGCAGAGCGTTGTTCATCTTTTTTCTTCTTCGCCATTGTGTAATTCCCCTTTCTAGTGTGCAAATAAATGTCCAATTAAGTATGTAACTAACATGGTAATTACACCCGAAATCACATTGCGAATCGTTCCGTGCAACTTATTAGCATGACTTAAATGAGCTGCTACAAATCCCGTTACCGCTAATGCAATAATTACCGCTGTAAAAGTTCCAACAACCTTAATTGATGCAGGAAAGAATGAAATTGAACATAATGGTAAAATCGAGCCTAATGGAAAGGAAATCATTGAGGCAATAGCTGCTGCATATGGACTTGTAAATTCACCCAAGTTAAAACCATAGCGCTCACGCACCAATGTCCGCAGTGGATTTTCTGTCATCATTTCATGCACCGCCTTTTCCACTAATTCCGGCTTAATTCCTTTCTTTAAATATTTTTGGCGAACATAATCATATTCAGCATCATAATTATCTTTTAAAGCCAATTTTTCAGTTTCAATAGCTTGTTTTTGCGAATCTTTTTCAGCATTGACTGATACATATTCTCCCATCGCCATTGAAACTGTTCCGGCAAGCATTCCAGCAATTCCTGAAATAAAGATTGCAAAGTTGCTGGTTGAAGCTCCTGCAACCCCTAAAACGATTCCGGCGACAGAAAGAATCCCATCGTTTGCGCCCATTACTGCTGCCCGCAAAATATTGATTTTTTGGGCTAATGTCATTTTTTGCTTATTTTTCATTAACATTCCTCTTTTTAATTATAATAATTTATTATTTTATCCAATATAATTTAACTAGTCAATTAAACATTTATTTTCAATTATAGGCGAAAATGTAAAAAAATTCTCAGCTGCGGTTTGCACAACTGAGAACTTTATTAAATATTAATTTGTACCTGGACGCTTCTTCTTTTCAACTTTCTTGCCCATTTGCATATTGTCGTTATAACCCCAGAACCAAGTAATGATAAATGAAACTACGATTGCCACGGCACTTGAGATTAAGAATGCGTAGAAACTATTCAAATTTGATGGATGAGCTGGATTGAAAAATGATGAGAATCCAATCAATGATCCGGTGAAACCAAACATTGTTCCATGCATTAAGCCAGTAATTAAGCCGCCAGCAGCTGAGCCAATCAAGCCTGAAACAAAGACTCTCTTGTAGCGTAAGTTAACCCCATAAATTGCAGGTTCTGTAACACCGCAAAAGGCTGAAATTGCTGAAGCAAAACCTAATTCCTTCATGTCATCCTTCTTTGATTTCAAGGCAACAGCTAAAACAGCAGCCCCTTGAGCAACCATTGTTACTGAAATAATTGCATTCAGAGCACTTTGATGAGTTTGGGCAATTTGTTGTGCAACCAAAGGAACAACGCCCCAGTGCAATCCGAAGATAACCAGTAATTGATACAAACCGCCAATTACCAAACCGCCAGCCCAGCCTGATGCTTGAACTAACCAGTTGATAAAATCAGCAATTCCGTTAGCAGCGCCTTGAATAATTGGACCGGTAACTACCAAAGTAATCGTTGAAACAATCAAAATTGTAAAAAGCGGATTGAAAATCATTTGTAAGTAACTTGGTAAATGTTCTTTGAACCAGTCGCCCACCTTCTTAGCAAGCCATGCAGCAACAATCATTGGGAAAATTGAATATGTGTAGTTTAAGAATTGGAAGTGGAAACCGCCAATTTCAAACATTGTCTTAAATGATTTACCCCAAGTAATGATTTGCGGATAAGTCAAAACTCCGCCAATTACAGCTGCTACAATGGGATCAGAACCTAATTTCTTTGCTGCCGAGTAACCAACTAAGATTGGCAGGAAGAAGAATGCTGAATCAGCCATTGCACTTACTGTTAAGTAAAGTGTACTTGTAGGACTTAAAATAGAACCTAATTGTTTCAAGGTTAATAAGGCTAAAATTCCTTTGATAATTCCTGAAGCAGCAATTACACCGATTACTGGACTCATTGAACCAGTGATAAAACCGATTAAATTATTAAATGCTCGGCTGATTGGACTCTTACCGTCATCTTGAGCAGTTGTTGGAGCACTTTCATCCATTGGCCCTAACTGTTTCATTACTGCATCATACACATTAGTAACTTCATTTCCGATTACAACTTGATATTGACCAGAAGCTTTCATTACATCAATCACTCCTGGAGTATTCTTCAACGCTTCTGTTTGAGCCTTGTTTTCATCTTTCAAATAGAAACGCAAACGTGTAATACAGTGAATTAAGCTATTGATATTTTCCTTACCGCCAACTAATTCAATAATTGTACTTGCTAATGCATCATAATCTTTTTTACCGTGCTTTTTCTTCTTTGCACCCTTCACTTGAACATCTGCCGCAATTTCGCCAGCCGGTACTTCTTTTTGATTTAAAGTTAATCGTTCCACTTTATCTGCTGAATTAGTCACAATTACCATAATCGTTTTGGCTAATTTATGAGCTGCAATTTCAGCCAAATCCATTGTCGCAATTTTTTGTCCGGCTTTTACTGTTGAGCCTTGTTCACAGTGAACCGTAAAGGTTGATCCTTTCAAATTAACCGTATCGATTCCCATATGAACTAAGACTTCTAATCCATCTTTTGTAGTAATTCCAATTGCATGCTTAGTTTCAGCAAGCATTGTAACCTGTCCGCCAACTGGAGCAACTACGTCAATCTTGCCATCTCCTGAAGGTTCTAATCCGAATCCTTGTCCCATTGTTCCTGCAGAAAAGATTGGATCGTGAGTTTCACTTAATGGTAAAATTGTTCCATTCGCAGGTGCCAAAATTTCAATTTCTGCTTTTGCCATTGCGACTCCTCCTCTTTCATAAAAGCGTTTTCTTAATTTCCATAAGTTATTCTATAACCTGTATGTACAAGTTGTCAAGAGAAAATTTAACCGTTTACATTCTTTAAAATTAGGAATTTATTTAAATTTAATAATTGCTTGCATATACAAATTATGTTTAAATATTAATTGAAATCTTCAATTCAAAGGAAGTGACTTAAATGAGTAAACAAGAGATGATTGCGCAAGACTTAGTAAATAAAATTCACCATCATCAATATAAAGCCGGAGATTTTTTACCAAGTGAAAATCAATTAGCACAGCTATATGGAACATCTCGCGAAACAATTCGTAATGCCTTAAACCAATTAACTGATTTGGGATTAATTCAAAAAATCAAAGGAAAAGGATCTGTCGTTTTGGATTATCAAAAATATACTTTTCCAGTTTCTGGCATTACCAGTTTCCAAGAGTTAAATCAAAAATTGGGAATGCATGCCCAAACAGATATATTGCAATTTGAAAAAGATATTGCAATTCCAAATTACTTTTGTGAACATGGCGTTGATTTACATCAAAAAAATACTTATGTAGAACGATTGCGCAGTATCAATGATGAACCGCTCGTCGTTGACCGAGATTATTTATTGAATCCACCGATTGAAGATTTACCGCATTCAGCCGCAGAAAATTCATTGTATGATTACATTGAAAATCAACTAGGATTAGAGATTTCATATGCTACCAAGGAAATCACTGTTGAAAAAGCAGATTCAGAAATTACTGAACAATTACGGCTTTCTGGCGATTATTTAGTAGTAATTGTCCGTAGTATGTCATTTCTGGCAGATACTCGTTTATTTCAATTAACAGAATCGTTTCACCGGCCAGACAAATTTAAATTCAAAGACTTTGCGCGTCGACACAAAATTAGCTTTAAATAACAGAAAGGAATTTTAACTATGAATTTAGGAAAGAAAGTTATCTATCAAATTTATCCCAAGTCTTTTTATGATAGTGATGGTGATGGTATTGGTGACTTACGTGGAATCATTTCTAAAATTCCATACATTGCAAAATTAAATATTGACATGATTTGGTTTAATCCTTTTTTCGTTTCGCCCCAACACGACAATGGTTACGACATCGCTGATTACTATCGCATTGATCCCCGATTCGGTACCATGGAAGATTTTGAAGAATTGGTTGCTAAATTAAAAGAAATCAACGTTGGGGTTATGTTAGATATGGTCTTTAATCATTGTTCAACTGATCACGAATGGTTCCAGAAGGCCTTAGCTGGCGATCCTAAATATATGAAATACTTTTACCTGCGCAAAGCAAAACCCAATGGCGATTTACCAACTAATTGGCAATCAAAATTCGGTGGGCCTGCCTGGAAAAAATTCGGTGACACTGATTTATATTATTTGCATTTATATGACAAGTCACAAGCTGATTTAGATTGGCACAATCCAGATGTTCGCAAAGAAGCAGCCAAAGTTGTTAATTTTTGGCGAGATAAAGGGGTAACCGGCTTCCGCTTTGACGTGTTAAATGTAATTGGCAAGGATGAAGTGCTAGTTGATTCTACTGACCCAGTACAAGAAAAAACTCTCTATACGGATACTCCGATTGTGCAAAAATACATCAAAGAGCTTAATCAAGCAAGTTTTGGTCAAGATTCAGAAACAATTACTGTTGGTGAAATGTCATCAACATCCATCGCGAATTCAATTGAATATACCAAACCTGAAAACCATGAACTATCAATGGTCTTTTCATTCCACCACTTAAAAGTTGATTATGAAAATGGTCAAAAATGGACAAAAAAACCGTTTGATTTCATGGAATTAAAGCGATTATTTAATGAATGGCAAAGCAAAATGGACCAAGGCGATGGTTGGCAAGCTCTCTTCTGGAATAATCATGATCAACCTTGGGCATTAAATCGTTTTGGTGATCCAGTTAACTATCGGGAAAAATCTGCCGAAATGTTAGCAACCGCAACTCACTTATTACGTGGTACTCCATATATTTACATGGGTGAAGAATTAGGCATGATCGATCCGCACTATTATTCAATTCACAATTACGTGGACGTTGAATGTTTAAATGCTTACCAAGAATTAATTGATGAGGGACACAGCGCTCACGATGCATTTGAAATTGTCAAAACCAAATCACGGGATAATTCTCGGGTACCGATGCACTGGGATGCAAGTCAAAATGCTGGCTTCACTGTTGGCAAACCTTGGTTGAAGCCAACTGACCAACAGGAAATTAATGTTGAAAATGAATTAACAGATGGCGAAATTTTCAATTATTATCAAAAATTAATTCATTTGCGCAAAACTGAAGATCTGATTTCAGATGGCCACTTCCAAGCCGAATTAGAAGATCATCCTCAAGTCTTTGCATATCGACGTTATTTAGATAATCAAGCTGAACAGTTATTAGTCTTAAATAACTTCTACGGCTACGAACCTTGGGCAATAATCCCTGAAGATTTGCAAAACAAAAATGCTCACGTAATTATCGATAACTACGGCGAAGCACGTGATATTAAACTGAAGGATGCAATCCAATTGAAACCATACCAAAGTATTGCAATTAAAATTACAAAATAACTGAATAGATGAAAAAAGCGAAGTTTAAAATTAAGCTTCGCTTTTTTTGTTAGTTATCATTGCTTGAACAATAAATGATTAATTTAACATAAAAATAAAAAGATAACCTAGAATACTTAAATTACATCTTCTAAGTTATCTTTTAATTCATAATGAATTCAACTGAATTTTATTTCAAAATATTAATGATTGCTTTAAATAAAGAACTCAATAATTAACCTTTATATTTTGATTACGATTATTTACAATTATTGATTTAATTTATTTTTGCTTATCTGGGCCAACCCAGCCGGCAATATCCTCTGGACTAAAATCATACGTTAAAGATTTGCCATATGCTTTTTCATAGGCATCCTTCTTTTGCTGATAATCCTGCTTCATCATTGCATAACTGTTTTCCTTAACAGATTTATTAGAATCAGGGAAAATCACTGGCAGCACATGCAAAATAGCTTGGACCCGATGAATTTTATCATCTGAGTTAGGTTCAAAACTTGGCAAATCGCGCAATTCAACAAAGCATGAAATAATTGGTGCATTTACCTTGGCTGCATAGTAATATGTACCCCGCTTAAATGGGCGTGGCTTGCGGTAATTAAACCACATTTCTTCTTCTGGATAAATTAAAATATAATTACCTTTATCAATAACATGCTTAACAGCATCCGGAAATGTCTTTCCAAGATAATTGATACTCTTACCCAATGGAATAATATCCAAATTATTCATTAAAAAGCCAACTAAACCTTTCATTCCTAAGTTTGTATCTTGAGAAATGATAAATAAGCGTTTGTGAGTCTTCGTTCGCTGCACAAATCGTCGGATAATGGTATTTTCCAGAGGATTAAAATGATTGCTGGTGATTATTGCACCTTGCTTCGGATCTAAAGCCTTCAAATTATCCATACCGACAATTTGCGTATTCGTATTTTCAGCCCAGGTTACTGCTTGATAAATTGTCCGGGCGCAAATATTTTTCACTTTCCCTAATAAAGTATTTCGTTTACGGAAATATTCGTTGATTCGTCGCATACTTTCTTCAGAAGTCATATGCGGATCATCAATTTCAACCTTTTTATTATAATCTTGATTTGCTAAATTCTGCTTAATGTTCTCAATTACTGCATCACGGTTTGGGAAGATAATCATAGTTTAATTCTTTCTCCTTGTGCAATCACTTTCTTGAAAGTCCCCTTCGTACTTGGCAAAGTAGCTGCACGGTCCATTAATTTATCAAGTTTTTCAATTTCTGTATGCCGTTGTTCATCAGTAAAGTTATCCTTTTCTGCGTGAATTTCAGTTGCATATGGGGTTTGATCAACATATTTCCAGAAGTAATTTTCATACATAATGTCATCAAAATGCCATGGTTTATAGAATAAGTTATAGTGGACCAATTGTGGATTTGCCAATTTTTCAGCGTCATACTTATGATCTTTAGGCATTGCATTCCAAGTTTCATCTAAGTACAAAATCCGATCACGGCAAATCATGTTCAAATAATCTTGATCTGGAGCGATGCAAGCAAAATAGTGCTTTTGCATTACATCTAAGAAATGCTTAGTGAAGTGCTCTTCACGAAAGGCCTTCATATTAATCAACAAGACACCTGAGTTGATATATGTCTTATATGGAATTCCA
>DXFP01000055.1 GCA_019114385.1 Candidatus Ligilactobacillus excrementigallinarum
CTTAAAGTTTTGAAGTTAAGAAAGATAGAATGTACAGATTTGGAATCAGAAATTGATAAATTAGAAATTGGTGATCCAACCAATCGGGAAGCAATAGTTGCACAAAAATATTTTCCAAGACTATTTAATGAACAAAATTTTAGTCGGAGAAACGCTTCAGCAGCTAATGCAGCATTAGATTATGGATATTCGATTTTATTATCTACAGTAAATAAAGAAATTGTAGCAAATGGGTATTTAACTCAATTAGGAATTCATCATCATAATGACGAAAATCAATTTAATTTAGGTTCTGATTTGATGGAATGTTTTCGTCCGGTAGTAGATTATTGGGTTTCAGGACAAAAATTTAATGAGTTAACACCAGATATAAAGTATGGTTTGGTTGATATGTTAAATGTTGAACTCGAATATAATGGAAAAACGATGTTATTGAGAAATATAATTCCAGATTATGTACGTAAATGTTTAAATTATTTAAATAATGAAACAGATTCAATAGATATTGAGGTGAATTTTAAAGATGAGGTACCGAATAATGCGATTAATGGTCATGTTTGATTTACCAATGGAAACAAGTGAACAAAGAAAAGCATATCGAATTTTTAGAAAGAAATTAATCAATGAAGGATTCTTGATGATTCAATATTCTGTATATGTTCGTGTTTGTGTGAATCGAAAGGCAGCACGTTTTCTTGAAAAAAGAATCAGTACATTTCTGCCAAAAGAAGGAATTATTCAAACGTTAATGCTAACAGAAAAGCAATATAATGATATGCATTTTCTAATTGGAAAAGAGAAAGACGATGTGCGAAATTCATCAGGAAGGACGATTATTTTATGAAGATGAATTATGAAGGATATGACTCAATTAATTTAATTCCAGGGGAAATTACAGTTTTGGGAACGGATAATCGTAAAGTTTATTCTGATATTATTTTAGGGTTACAGGGTTTTAACGATAAAATTAAATTTTTTGATGAAGATTATCGGATAGTTCCAACGAATAAAGCAATGGACTGGGATGGCGATATTATTGATAGTCAAAATTTGATGACCAAATATAATACTGAATTAGTTAATGCAATTGTGACTTCGATAACAGATGAACATCGAAATGAAATCAATCGATGTGAAAATCAACTTTATACGGCACTACAAGATGCAATGCTTTATCTAGATTTACCAATTGAAGTTTCATATGATGGAGATTTAAAGAGAGTTTTCAAAAATAGTAAAATACATTTATCTCCTTCAATTTGTATGGACCCATATGTTATAATTGAAACAGATTTCAAACTCCATAAAGAATGTAACGATACTTCTTGTATTGGATTAAGTAACGTCGCTAATTACTTATCTCAGGACCAATTTCAGGAAATCGTTAAACTTAATAGTGAATTGCAGACATCTGCATTGATTATTGAGTTCATTAAATTAGATAATTTTAATTTTTATAAAAACTGTAATTGTTATTACATAGACGAGGACTTTGTTGATTGGCGTCTCTAGAACTCTGAGTATTTGATTAGAAAATGCCGGTTTCAGAAGGATGTTAAATCAATAAGTTTAAGTACCCGTAACTCCGAACCGTAAAAACCGCAGTTGTTTCAGAAGGATGTTAAATCAATAAGTTTAAGTACAACAAAAGCAACAAACCTAAAGAATATATTGTTTCAGAAGGATGTTAAATCAATAAGTTTAAGTACAAGTAGGCTGGATTACTGAAGCTCAGAAAGGTTTCAGAAGGATGTTAAATCAATAAGTTTAAGTACCTCAGCAGGTTCTGTTCCGTTAATCACATTGTTTCAGAAGGATGTTAAATCAATAAGTTTAAGTACAACAACTACTGGAACACGGTCGCTGAAGACGTTTCAGAAGGATGTTAAATCAATAAGTTTAAGTACCTCGTGATGGTGATACCAATAATGCACTAAGTTTCAGAAGGATGTTAAATCAATAAGTTTAAGTACAACGTTTCGTCGTGATTCCGATAATCACCGGTTTCAGAAGGATGTTAAATCAATAAGTTTAAGTACGCAGATCAGTCATATACGAGATTTTACATGGTTTCAGAAGGATGTTAAATCAATAAGTTTAAGTACATGGCATTGTTCGTACACGTTGGGGTATTGGTTTCAGAAGGATGTTAAATCAATAAGTTTAAGTACATGAATACTATGATGAGTTCTATCACTCTTGTTTCAGAAGGATGTTAAATCAATAAGTTTAAGTACAGACGATTTATTAGAAATAGTCATCACTAAGTTTCAGAAGGATGTTAAATCAATAAGTTTAAGTACTTATTTTTTAATACTGTAGTAACTTGAGTCGTTTCAGAAGGATGTTAAATCAATAAGTTTAAGTACAATTATTCCGTGATACCAAGATTCATATCAGTTTCAGAAGGATGTTAAATCAATAAGTTTAAGTACCTTAGTGATTGCATCGTATAAATCTGAGCCGTTTCAGAAGGATGTTAAATCAATAAGTTTAAGTACAAGGTAAGAATGAAGAAGTTGCTAAAATCAGTTTCAGAAGGATGTTAAATCAATAAGTTTAAGTACGATGAATACAACAAGGAGGTTTCAACTGCTGTTTCAGAAGGATGTTAAATCAATAAGTTTAAGTACTAAATTTGCGCAACGCAATATTGAGGACACGTTTCAGAAGGATGTTAAATCAATAAGTTTAAGTACTCTTCAAGAGTAGCGGACATTCTTTCAGATGTTTCAGAAGGATGTTAAATCAATAAGTTTAAGTACAACAAATCAAAGCGGGTGAGGTTTATGTTTGTTTCAGAAGGATGTTAAATCAATAAGTTTAAGTACGAGCATTGAGCTTGCTCACTGCAACAGTTAGTTTCAGAAGGATGTTAAATCAATAAGTTTAAGTACATGCACTTTCAGGATATAAGGTATATTGAAGTTTCAGAAGGATGTTAAATCAATAAGTTTAAGTACCCTTCAAGTTCAATATCACCACGTGCAGAAGTTTCAGAAGGATGTTAAATCAATAAGTTTAAGTACATTGAAAGATAATACTAAATATATTATTCTGTTTCAGAAGGATGTTAAATCAATAAGTTTAAGTACCGAATGGTTTTGATACTAAATTAACTGAGTGTTTCAGAAGGATGTTAAATCAATAAGTTTAAGTACAGCAACAAAAGGAACTCAAAGAAAAGCGTAGTTTCAGAAGGATGTTAAATCAATAAGTTTAAGTACTACACCGTGACGAAGCAAATGCGAAAGAAGGTTTCAGAAGGATGTTAAATCAATAAGTTTAAGTACCGACCTTTATCGAATGGTTATACTGGTTCCGTTTCAGAAGGATGTTAAATCAATAAGTTTAAGTACATGGCGGTATTAAAATTTTTATGGATTATAGTTTCAGAAGGATGTTAAATCAATAAGTTTAAGTACAAATGTCTGGGAATTCGTCAACTTCTGTAAGTTTCAGAAGGATGTTAAATCAATAAGTTTAAGTACTTAAGTAAGTTTTCCTTTCGTTAGTTCAAAGTTTCAGAAGGATGTTAAATCAATAAGTTTAAGTACATTGGGTTTCCTATACTTTATAAACGGTTAGTTTCAGAAGGATGTTAAATCAATAAGTTTAAGTACATAACAACTTTACTGATGATGATGGCTACAGTTTCAGAAGGATGTTAAATCAATAAGTTTAAGTACCAAACGATTTAAAAGACTTATCTAATAAGTGTTTCAGAAGGATGTTAAATCAATAAGTTTAAGTACCGGTCACGCCTTGATTAGTCTGGACGGTTCGTTTCAGAAGGATGTTAAATCAATAAGTTTAAGTACACAGTAGACAACGATTTAGTTATTATAAAGGTTTCAGAAGGATGTTAAATCAATAAGTTTAAGTACAATCAATTCCCAATTCTTGAACGTTCCACCGTTTCAGAAGGATGTTAAATCAATAAGTTTAAGTACATATCTACTTAGAAGCGCGGAATGAACAACGTTTCAGAAGGATGTTAAATCAATAAGTTTAAGTACTGCGTCCTCATCATGTAATTTACTAGCGCGTGTTTCAGAAGGATGTTAAATCAATAAGTTTAAGTACTTCTTCTGAAATACTATTCATACCTTCGTTGTTTCAGAAGGATGTTAAATCAATAAGTTTAAGTACTAATGCCGTTGCTGGTGGTGCTTTGCTTGGGTTTCAGAAGGATGTTAAATCAATAAGTTTAAGTACTGTGATTGCAGTTTTAAGTAATCTAAAGCGGTTTCAGAAGGATGTTAAATCAATAAGTTTAAGTACGATAAAGACCATGCTTATATTGCACGCATTGTTTCAGAAGGATGTTAAATCAATAAGTTTAAGTACTTCAAACATTTTTCAGATATTTTTACGGGTGTTTCAGAAGGATGTTAAATCAATAAGTTTAAGTACAATCAAGACAGTTACAATAAGTTAGTCAGCGTTTCAGAAGGATGTTAAATCAATAAGTTTAAGTACAATATGATTGGTGGTTAGGTTATTCCATCTGTTTCAGAAGGATGTTAAATCAATAAGTTTAAGTACATTGAATCCTTAACCGGTATTCATCTTTCAGTTTCAGAAGGATGTTAAATCAATAAGTTTAAGTACCAAAAGCAGAACGTTAAAGCATTGCATATGGTTTCAGAAGGATGTTAAATCAATAAGTTTAAGTACAAGGGATAACAGTATCTCCGAAGCTCGACAGTTTCAGAAGGATGTTAAATCAATAAGTTTAAGTACTCAAAGTGCTTTGCAATGTAGACCTTGTAAGTTTCAGAAGGATGTTAAATCAATAAGTTTAAGTACTCAAATTCTTCGTATAAACTTCCCCAGTCGGTTTCAGAAGGATGTTAAATCAATAAGTTTAAGTACAATGTCGGCTGAAAAGAAGAACAAAGATGGGTTTCAGAAGGATGTTAAATCAATAAGTTTAAGTACTTATTGATGAGTTATCAAATGTCAATGTTAGTTTCAGAAGGATGTTAAATCAATAAGTTTAAGTACAAAATATTAACAAAATCAATCACAGCCTTAGTTTCAGAAGGATGTTAAATCAATAAGTTTAAGTACGGTGATGAGCAATGACGAAACATAGATATGGTTTCAGAAGGATGTTAAATCAATAAGTTTAAGTACGAGCAAAGGTATTTCAAAAAGTTTTACGCGGTTTCAGAAGGATGTTAAATCAATAAGTTTAAGTACTCCTGTTTTTTTGTGCTATAATTAGGAGAGACTTCAGAAGGATATTAAATCAATAAGTTTAAGTAAAAATAGAAATTGGATTTATGGAGAGTAATGGCTTCAGAAGGATGTTAAATTAATAAGTTTAAATATTATCAATATTAATGAAACTGCTATAGACAAAAAACGCTTGAATTGTTGTTTCAAGCGTTTTTTTATTGTTTTTATTGTATTAAAAACTGTAAATAAAAAGTACTAACAGAAAAACTGTCAGTACTTTGAAAATTATTTTGCTTGATCTTCTCTTGCTACACGACGGTTACCACGAGTAAAATCAATGATAATCCAAGCAAGAAGGGCAATGATTGCAATAATCAAAATTGTTGCAATTACGTTTGCTAAATGAATTTCACTAGCAGTTGGATTGTTACCAAAGAATCCTTGAATTGAGTCTGGTAAACCCTTCAAGTTTAAGTATGTAAGTGAGATAACAGCAATCCATCCAACAACCTTAACCCATAACGAATTTTTAAAGCGTCCCATTTCTTCTTTGCTATTTGTAAGCATCAAAAGTGGAACCATTGAGAATGGTAATGCAATCGCAAGGAAGACTTGAGAGTTATTCATCAAGTTATTTAACGCTTCGTGCTGATCAATTGCAGACATTCCAGCTGTCATTGAAACGCAAATTAAAACAGGAACTACTGAGATTAAACGCGTGATTAAACGTCTTGCCCACAAAGGAACTCTTAAGTGAATAAATCCTTCCATGATAACTTGTCCTGTAAGAGTACCAGTGATTGTTGAATTTTGACCAGAAGCCAAAAGTGCAATTGCAAAAAGGGCAGATAAAGCACCTGTTTTAGCAATACTAATCAAAACATGATTTCGTAACATTGAAGTATTTGATAATGCTTGATATAAACCGAAGAATGAAGGATCTTTAACAGCGCCAGTCTTGAAAACAGCAACCCCCATAATTAATAACAATGCATTAACTACTAAAGCAACTGAAAGTTGAATATTTGAATCCCATGCAGAAAATTTAACGGCCGTTGCAACTTCTTCTTCATCATTATGATTAATTTCACGAGTTTGAGAAATTGCAGAGTGTAAATATAAGTTGTGAGGCATGACTGTAGCCCCGATAATACCTAATGCACCTTGAATAGGTGTCATTCCATTTACAACTGGATGAGTTGAAAATGTTTCTGCAGTTGGGATAATTCCTTTAACAACTGCTCCCCAGTTCGGATCAGATAAAGCTACTTCATAAACGAAAACAAATAAAATAACCATAATAAGTGCAACGACTAAAGCTTCAATCTTTCGAAATCCGATTTTGGTCAGAAGTAAAAGTAACAAAACATCAAATACAGTGATAAAAACTGCTGCAATCAATGGAATTCCAAATAACAAGTATAAGGCAATCGCAGCACCAATAACTTCAGCAATATCTGTTGCCATAATTGCTAACTCAGTTAAAATCCATAAGACGATTCCTAAAGATTTACTTGTTCTTCGTCTAATTGCCTGAGCCAAATCAGTTTGAGTTACAATTCCTAGTTTAGCTGCCATATATTGCAGTAACATCGCAATCATACTAGAAATTAAAATCACTGACATCAATAAGTATTGGAAATTTTGTCCACCTGTAATTGAGGTTGACCAGTTACCGGGATCCATATATCCTACGGCAACTAATGCTCCAGGTCCTGAATAGGCTAATAATGTCCGCCAGAATCCTTTTCCTTTTGGAACCTTTACAGTACCGTTGATTTCAGCTAATGACTGGCCATGATCTGAATCAACGTGCTCGATAAACTCATGTCGCTTATCTCGTTTCTCCGCGTTTGACACATCGAAAACCACCTTTCGCTTTCTTTTACATGTTGTATTATACACTTACTTCAGGGCAATTAAAAGTAATTTTAGGTGTCCCCAAAAATTACAAATGATGATTTTTAATTCTAATTAGCTGTGAGAGAGTATATAATATAAAGAAAAATAACAATCAGGTTAAGAAAATGGATTTAAGGTTATTGAATTTTTTTGATGAATCACAATCGCGAAAATCAGCGGTAATTCGTCAGACTTTTGCAAATAAAAAAACTGCATCTAATCTTTATTGGGCTTTACGATATCAGATTTTAGATTATCTAAATATATATCCAAAACTAAACTCAATAAAGTTTGATTACGAAATCGACCAATTAGTAAAAAAAGATTTACTTGTTAAGAAAGAAAATGAATATTTACTTTCAAAGAAGGGAAAAATAGAATTAAAAAAATATAATGAAACACATTTAAAAATTGAACATCCAGAAAATTTTCAAAGAGTAAATTATGTGTTATGGAATGCAATTTTATTATTATTAATTCAAACAGCATCCGAATATACATACCATAATAATTACTATTATGTAGCAACTGATAATTTACAGGCACAGTATTTAGTGAAAAAGTGGTTACAACATTTTGGATTTGATAATTTAGTTGTAGAGTTAAGTACATGTTTGAAAGAATTTTTAAGTTTGCAAGAACAAATAAAAGCCGATATTTTTGCCAATAAATTAATTGGGCATCAACAAAATGGACTTACAGACGAGCAAATTGCATCATTATTAAATCGCGAATCTGTTGAAATTGAAGCGACTTTTAAGGATTTAGAATTGCAATTTGCCATCTTTTTATTAAATAAGGAAAATCATCTAAGTTTAATGGCAAAACAAGTTCAACTTTCAGGATTAATTACTGAAACAGTTGCACAAACAATTCGATTATTTAAAAAAGGTTTAACTTTACCGCAAATTGAGAGTATAAGGCATTTAAAATTTAGTACAATAACGGAGCATCTTCAAATCTGGGCACTTGCTGATTCAAACTTTCCATTTGATCAAGTATTGTCAAGAAATGAAATTGAATTGTTAGATAACATTTATGAAAATAATGAAATTGATAATTGGAAATTTAAGCAGGTTCAAGCACAGGACGCAGACTTTTCCTTTTATAAATTTAGGCTATATTCCATAATGAGGACATATGATGAATCAAATACAAAATAAATTATTAGAATCATTAAAAAAATATTTTGGATTTAACCAATTTAAATCCGGTCAAGAAGAAACCTTAATTAGTTTATTATCAGGATATTCAACGTTAGCAATCTTACCAACTGGAACAGGTAAATCACTTTGTTATCAGTTATTTGGTAAAATGACTCAAAGCAAGGTACTGGTGATTTCACCATTGATTTCGTTAATGCAAGATCAAGTGGAACAAATCAAATATCAAAAGCTTGGTGGGGCAATTGCTTTGACTTCAAATTTGACTGGTAATGAACGAAAGTATGTATTAAATCATTTTGACCAGTTTCAATTTATTTTTGCATCTCCAGAGATCTTACAAAACCAATATTTATTTAATGTAATAAAAAATGCACATATTGGATTAATGGTGGTTGATGAGGCTCACTGTATTGCGCAATGGGGACCTGATTTTCGACCAGATTATTTAACACTTGGGAAAATTAGAAGTCAACTTGGTTTTCCATTAACATTAGCATTAACTGCAACGGCAACTCCTGCAGTAGAGCGGGAAATTCAACAACAATTACGTTTTGAAAACAATAGTAATACGATTCGTTACTCTGTGAATCGTCCCAACATCTTTTTGGCAACAGAGATTTTGGATAATCAAGAAGAAAAGAACCGGCGACTGCTCGAATTGGTCCAGCAGTTAAAAATGCCTGGATTGATTTATTTTTCAAGCAAAAAAGTTGCAAATGAAATAACAGATTTATTAGACCGAAAAACTAATTTAAGAGCAGCAGCTTATCATGCGGATTTAAGTATTGAAGATCGCTTTTCGATTCAACATCAATTCATTGAAAATAAGTTAGATGTAGTGTGTGCGACAAGTGCATTTGGAATGGGAATAAATAAAAAAGATATTCGTTTCGTTTTACACTATCATTTGCCTGCTGACTTAGAAAGCTATGTTCAAGAAATTGGTCGTGCAGGAAGAGATGGCGCACAAAGTATTGCAATTTTACTTTACTGTCCTGGTGATGAAATGATTCAACAACAAATTCAATTAAATACTTTACCAGATAAAAATGAAATTCAATATTATGCACAGCATCCTAAAATAATGTCGCTTACAAATGATGATTCAATCGAAATTTTAAATTCATTTTTTAAAATGGGTGTTTCTGCAGAAAAATTAGTTCATTTTTTTGCACAAAGAAAAGTTCATAAAAATCAGGCATTATTAAAGGTTTTAGCTTATATTAATACAAAAGAGTGTAAGCGGAATTTTATTTTGAATTATTTTGAAGAACCTGATTTTATTGAGCATAATAGGAATTGTTGCAGCAATAATGGTGAATATGATTTAAAAAATCTTTCTTTAGAAAGAGAGAAATATATAAAAGAACATGTGAAATTAAAAGAATATCCAAATATTTTACAAACATTGTTTAATCTTCAAGAATAAAAACAAATTAGTCTAGCCGAATACGTTTTAATTGTGGTAAGATATCATAGGATATAAAAGATATGAGGTGTAATTTTGAGTCAAAGAAAGTCAAATGATCATTCAAAAAAGCCTTGGGAGAACACTTTTGAAGAAGAAAAGGATGATCAAGGTAATTTATCACGAACTGCAAGAAGAGAAAACTCAAAGAAAAATACAGCTTTGACAACCTCTTTACTTGTAGTTTTCATTATTATTATCATTGGTGTTGTAGGTCTCTATTTTTTATCGCAAAAAACGGCTAAGCAACATACAACAAATAGCGATAAGATAGAAGTTGTATCTTCGTCAAAGAAGAAGGCTTCTTCAAAGAAATCTGAGAAGAAAGAATCATCAAAGAAAGAACATAAGAAGTCTAGCTCAGCCGTGAGTCAAAAGAGTGCAACTGAACAAGCAAGTAGTCAGGCAGAACAGACGAATGCAAATCAAACTGCGCAAAGCCAACAACAAAATAATACACAGAACCCAAGTCAAGCAAATGGAAATGGCAGCACAACACAAACTGCACAAGCTGGTCAAAATACCCAAAAACAAACAGCAAATAACGGGTACGCAACTGTTGGAGCAGGACAAGGTGTATATCGAGTCGCTGTAAATAATGGTTTGACAGTTCAAGAATTAATGCAATTGAACCCAGGACTTTCAGGAACAACATTAAAACCTGGACAAAAAGTTCGAGTTAAATAATCAATATAGGGGCTTTGGGGCCTCTAATTTTTTTAAAATAATTTAAAGGAGTTTATTAAATGAAACAAATTCAAATTGCAATTGATGGTCCTGCATCTGCAGGAAAAAGTACTGTAGCAAAAATTGTTGCGAAAAAACTTCATTATATTTATTGTGATACAGGAGCAATGTATCGTACCGTAACGTATGCTGCATTGAAAAATAAAGTTGCTTTAGACGATGATCAAGCATTAAAAGCATTACTATCAAAAATTGAAATTAAATTTGTTCCTGCAGAACCAGAACAAAGAGTATTTTTAAATGATGAGGAAGTAACGTCGATTATTAGAACTCCTGAAATTACAAATAATGTTTCAGTTGTTTCTGCTCAACCTAGTGTGCGTGCTGATTTAACGAAGCGTCAGCAAAAAATTGCGGCACAAGGCGGGATTGTAATGGATGGCAGAGATATTGGAACTACGGTTTTACCGAGTGCTGATGTTAAAATTTTTTTGGTTGCAAGTGTTCATGAACGTGCGGTGAGACGTTTTAAGGAAAATCAAGAAAAAGGAATTAATACTCCGTTAGATGTTCTTGAAAAAGAAATTGAAGAACGTGATTATAAAGATTCACATCGTGAAATTTCGCCATTGACTCAAGCACATGATGCAATTGAAGTTGATACAACATCACTAAATATTGATCAAGTAGTTGAAAAAATACTTGAAATCATTAAACAAAAAGAAAATCAATACTAAATCGGTATTAATACTGGAAAAATTTATTATTTTCAGTTAAAATATTATTTAGAGTTAGTCGTTAAGGAGGACATTGTCCATGAATGAATCAGAAAACAAGGATTTATTAGAAGCTTTAAATAGCGTAAAGGAAGTAAATGTTGGCGACGTCGTTAAGGGCGAAGTTTTAGCATTTGATGAAAATAAGCAAGTTATCGTTGGTATTGAAGGAACAGGTGTTGAAGGTGTTGTTCCTGCCCGTGAACTTGGGGTAAAGGCAGACGAAATCGAAGACAAGGTAAAAACCGGAGACATGTTAGACTTAGTTGTTATTTCTAAGATTGGTTCTGACAAAGAAGGCGGTAGTTTCTTATTATCACAACGCCGTTTACAAGCTCGTAAAGTTTGGGATGAAATTGAAAAGAAATTTGAAAATGGTGAAACAATTACAGCACCTGTAACACAAGTTGTTAAAGGTGGTTTAGTTGTTGATGCTGGTGTACGTGGTTTCATTCCTGCTTCAATGATTTCAGATCGTTACGTTGAAGACTTGAATCAATACAAAGGTCAAGAATTAACATTGAAGATTGTTGAAATTGAACCAAGCGAAAATCGTCTAATCTTATCACACAAGGAAGCTGCTAAAGAAGAACGTGAAGCTAAGCGTAAAGAGGCAATGGATAAGCTTACAGCTGGTGAAATTGTTGAAGGTAAAGTTGCACGTTTAACAAACTTTGGTGCATTTATTGACCTTGGTGGCGTTGATGGCTTAGTTCACGTTTCAGAAATTTCATATGATCACGTAAACAAACCTTCAGATGTTCTTAAAGTAGGTCAAGATGTTAAGGTTAAAGTTTTAGATGTTGATGAAGAGCATGGTAGAATTTCATTATCTATCAAGCAAACATTACCACAACCTTGGGATGAAGTTGGTGAAAAGATTGCAGAAGGCGATGTTCTTGAAGGCAAGGTAAAACGTTTAACAAGTTTCGGTGCCTTTGTTGAGGTAATGCCTGGTGTTGAAGGTTTGGTTCACATTTCACAAATCTCACACAAGCACATTGCAACACCAAATGATGTCTTAGAACCAGGTCAAGATGTTAGGGTTAAGGTTCTTAGTGTTGATCCTGCAGCACATCGATTAGCACTTTCAATTAAAGCTTTACAAGAAAAGCCTGCTGCTGAAAAGAAAGCTCCAAAGAAGAGCAGCGCCAAGAAAGTTGAAATTCCTGAAGAAGAAACAGGTTTTACTTTAGGTGATATTATTGGCGATGAATTAAAAAATCAAAAATAATTTAATTTAACAAAGTGATTAAAATGACCTGAAAGAAATCCTTTTAGGTCATTTTTTACGTTTATTAAGGAGGTAAGTAAATGGCAAATCCAATTGTTGCAATTGTAGGTCGTCCAAATGTTGGCAAGTCGACGATTTTTAATCGAATTGCAGGAGAGCGAATCTCGATTGTTGAAGATACACCAGGTGTTACTCGTGATCGAATTTACACACATTGCGAATGGCTTGGAAAGAAATTTAATATGATTGATACCGGTGGAATTGACATGGGTAATGAACCTTTTGTTATTCAAATTAAGGAACAAGCGGAAATTGCGATTGATGAAGCAGACGTAATTATCTTTGTAGTTAGTGCAAAAGAGGGAGTTACAGATGCTGATGAAAAAGTAGCAAAAATTTTGTATAAAACAGATAAACCGGTTTTTCTTGCAGTAAATAAAGTTGATAATCCTGAAATGCGAAATGAAATTTATGATTTTTATTCACTTGGTTTTGGTGATCCAATGCCAATTTCAGGGGTTCATGGAATAGGAATTGGTGATTTATTAGATAAGGTAATTAATGCCTTTCCAAAAGATGCTGATCAATCAGATGATACAAGTATTAAATTTAGTTTTATCGGTCGTCCAAATGTTGGAAAATCATCTTTAGTAAATGCAATGCTTGGCGAAAATCGAGTTATTGTATCAAATGTTGAGGGAACAACACGAGACGCAATTGATACTAAATTTACTACTGAAGACGGTTCAGAGTATACAATGATTGATACTGCAGGAATTCGTAAAAAAGGTAAAGTTTACGAAAATACTGAAAAATATTCAGTTTTACGAGCAATGCAAGCAATCGATCGTTCAGATGTTGTTTGTGTTGTTTTAAATGCGGAAGAAGGTATTCGTGAACAAGATAAGCATGTCGCTGGCTATGCTCATGAAGCTGGTCGTGGAATTATCATTGTAGTAAATAAATGGGATCTAGTTAAGAAAAACAATCATACAATGGCAGACTTTGAAAAAGTGATTCGGCAGGAATTTCAATATCTAAGTTACGCTCCAATTGTGTTTGTTTCAGCTAAAACACATCAACGCTTAAAATTGTTACCAAGATTAATTAAAAAGGTCAATGAAAATCATAAACGCAGAGTTTCTTCATCTGTATTGAATGAAGTGATTTTAGATGCAATAGCGCATAATCCGACACCAAGTGATAATGGAAAAAGATTACGAATTTACTATGCGACACAAGTTTCAACAAATCCGCCAACGTTTGTGGTGTTTGTAAACGATCCGGATTTAATGCATTTTTCATATGAAAGATTCTTGGAAAACCAAATTCGAGATGCATTTGACTTTGAAGGAACACCAATTCACTTAATAATTAGACGTAGAAAATAATTTTTTATCTAAAACGCTTGCAAGAAATCTAATTTTAATTAATTTATTGTGAAAACCCTTGTCGTATTGGGTTTTCTATGCTATCTTAGTTATTGAGCAATGATTTGTTAGTCATTGTGTCAATCATTAATTTGATATTAAATAACATGTTTTATAACTGTTATCTGTTCGAGGAGGTGGAAACACATGTCAAACAAAGCACAATTAATCGAAAAGGTTGCTAATAAAACAGGTTTGACAAAGAAAGATGCTACAACAGCTGTAGATGCAGTATTTAGCTCAATCCAAGATTTTATGGCAGATGGTGAAAAAGTTCAATTAATCGGTTTTGGTAACTTTGAAGTACGTAACCGTGCAGCTCGCAAGGGCCGTAACCCACAAACAGGTGCAGAAATTGAAATTCCTGCAAGCAAAGTACCTGCATTTAAGCCAGGTAAAGCATTAAAGGATGCTGTTAAATAATCCTGTTTAATATGAACTTTAGTAAGGCTGTGACTTCTGGTTGCAGCCTTTTATTTTTAATTAAATTAATTAGTGAGAAAGGCGGATTTGAATGACTTTTGCTGAAAAAACATTAGATTTAATTAGTAAAGGGCAAATTGATGAAGCTCGTAAAGAATTTGCGTGGTCATTACGTAAAGATAATGATGATATGGTTTATAGTCTTGCCGAAGAGTTGTATTCTTTAGGATTTACTAATATGGCAAAACGTGCATATAAAAAGCTATTAGAACGTCATCCTGACGCTGATGAATTTAGAACATCATTAGCTGATATTGCAATTGGAGAAGGTAATGACGATGAAGCTTTGAACTATTTGTCTCAAATTCGACCAGATTCAGATGCATATTTGGAAAGTTTATTAGTTGCTGCTGATTTATATCAAACACAAGGAATGTTTGATGTAAGTGAAAGAAAATTAATTACAGCTTATCAAATTGCACCGGATGAACCAGTAATTCAATTTGCATTAGCAGAATTATATTTTGATATTAAAAAGTATATAGAAGCAATTCCATTGTATTTGAATTTAATAAAGCAAGGGATAACTGAACTTTCTAAAGTTAACCTCGTTCAAAGACTAGGAATGGCATATGCTGAAAGTGGAAAATTTGAACAGGCTGTTGGATATCTTGAACAAATCCATGATGAAGATTTAGATGACGACACAGCATTTCAACTTGCATTTACGAGATTAAAATTAGGACAAATTGATGAAGCAATTAAGGAATTAGAAAAACTAAAAGAAAAATCGCCTGATTATGCAACTGTTTATCCAGCATTAGCGGAAGCATATGAACAAAAAGGAAAAATTGAAGATGCTTTAATTGCTTTACAAGAAGGAATGAGTGTGGATGAGTTTAATCTTCAATTGTATTTAAAAGCATCTGATTTATCTATTAAATTAGGAAAAAAAGATCAAGCGGAAAAATATTTGAAAACAGCACTGCAACAAGATTCAGATAATCCAAGTATTGTCGCAGCACTGAGTCGTTTATTAATTGATCAACATGCTGAATTAGAAAATATAGAATTATTAAGCAATTACTTATCAAATAATGAAGTCGATCCGTCATTCTACTGGCTGCGTGGCCAATCATATGCTGCAATTGAAGATTTTGGGAATGCAATTGATGACTATAAAGCTGCTTTAAAAGATTTATCAGATTCAGCTGATTTTTTGCGTGATGCAGCTTTCTTCTTCAGAGAAGCAGGAAAACGGAAATTAGCGCTTGAATGTGCAAATCGTTACTTAGAATTTGAACCAAATGATATAGACATGATTGAATTACAAGAAGAATTATTAGAAGATTAAAAAATGCGAGGTTGTGACAGAAGTCCAACCTTTTTTTATATGCAAATGTCAAACTTTAACTATAGGTTCAAAATTTTCGAACTGCATGCTTTGTTAGGATATTGCCTTATAGTATGTCCGTTTTTACGTCTTGTTACACTATAACATCGAACGATAGTAGTTTAGTGATTCAGTAGTTAGATGTAAGTTTTGACATAACTTTTTATCCGAATAATTTTGATGATTTGTAATATAAGTTAAAACAGCGTCTTGATAAAGTTTTGAAGGCTTCAATTCAAACTGAACTTTAGCTTGATCTTTTTTTAAAATCTTGTGTAATCCAGGTAAACTTAATATCGGATTAGCGATGTCAATTTTTTGTTTTAAATAAATTGCTTTAGAATGTTGTTTTTTTGCAAATTGTTGATGGAATTCTTCAAATTGATGTAAGAAAATTAGTTCACTTTCATTCCAAGTTTCATCTGTTAAAACCTGATAAAATGAAGGATTAATAATTTCTTTAATTGTATAATAATGTGCAATTAATAATAATGTTATTCGAGTATAAAATGAGAGTTCTTGATTTGCTAAAAGTTCTGTTAATTTATTTGTCCACGGTTGAATCACATGTTGCTTGACTTTCTTTTTTTCAATTCCTTTAATGGATAATGTTGGAAGGGAATTTGATAATTCATGTTCAAATAAAAAAATAAAATAGCGATTCAAATGGGTTAATATTTTATTATACGTTGAATTTTTTATATTCTTTTCAATTTGCAGTTTAGAAAGATAATTTTTTATATCGAGTGTAGAAATTGCTGCAATCGATAATTGTTTTTGATATTCAGTATTATTTGTTTTTAAGAATGTAAAAAAACGTGCAACATCACTTGATAGATCATTAATTGTTGAAGAAGAAAGATATTGCTCATTTTTAAGAAAATCAATAAATAATTTTTTGAAAGGATAGTCCATGATTATCTCCTAAAATAATTAGTTACTTTAACTTGAGTATATACTAAAAAAAGCCTTATTAAAAGGCTTTTTTATTTATTATTTGTTGAATCAATTGGTTCATAAGTGAAACCTTCACCAATTACTTCGTTAACATCAATAACTGAAACAAAGGCATGTTTATCATATTTGGCAATAATCCGCTTTACTTCAGTAATTTCACTTTGACTTACAACCGTATATAACGCTTTTCCTTTTCTACCTGAAAAAGCACCTTCAGTTTGTAAATATGTGACACCACGATCCATTTTTTCAATGATTTCGTGAGAGATTTCTTGACTATGTTGGGTCATAACAATGATTCCACGAGCCGAGTATCCACCATCTTGAATAAAGTTCACGACTCTTGAAAGCACAAATGAAGCTACTAATGTATACATCATTCGCCGTAAGTCAATGTATGTTAATGACACTGCAAGGACAACAAAGTCTAAAGCGAAAAGAGATTGTCCCATTGGAGAACCTTTTTTCTTTTCAAAAATTCGAGCAATAATATCGGTTCCACCAGTTGTTCCGTTAAAACGATATACAAGGCCAAGACCAAAGCCACCAATAATTCCGGCTAAAATTGCTGCAATGAATAAATCGTGGTGTACGTTTAGGCTTACATGAGCAATTTGCCAGAACCAAATCCAAAAAGAAAGAATCCCAGTACCATAAATAGTATATATTAATGATCTGCGTCCTAAGTAACGGTAACCGATGATTAACAGTGGAATATTGATTAAAATTGTCGAAATAGCCGGATTAACACCAGCTAAAAATTTAAGCAAAAGTGTAATCCCAGCAATTCCGCCTTCTGCAAGTCGATTTGCAATATTGATTGTTACAAAACCAAATGCATAAAGGGCAGTTCCGATTGTAATCATAATAAAATCAATAAAACGAATTTTTTTATCATTTTTCACTGACATTGATTTTCCCTCCTATCTGAGATATTTAACCTTCATTAGAATACCAAAATCCCTTTAAAAGTGCTACTTACTTGTTTTGAAAATTATGAAATTTTTAAAGCCTAGTTTGAAAAATCAATTTATTTTTCATGATTATATTTAATAGTCATGCAAGCTTTCATTTGGTAAAATTGATACTAGAATTAAAATTTTGAGAGATGATATTTTGATGAGAATAACTAAGTTTCCAAATGAATTTATTAATGCTATTCCAGTGTTAAAAAGTATTCAAAAGGCAGGTTTTGAAGCATATTTTGTTGGTGGTTGTGTACGTGATACTTTACTAGGAATTCCATTACATGATGTCGACATTGCAAGCAGTGCATATCCAGCAGAAATCAAAGAAATTTTCAAAAAAACCGTTGATACAGGAATTGAACATGGAACTGTCATGGTTTTAGATCATGGTGAAGGATATGAAATTACAACTTTTAGAACAGAATCAACATATCAAGATTTTAGGAGACCTGATCACGTTACCTTTGTTCGTTCGCTGGAAGAAGATTTGAAGCGCAGAGATTTAACCATTAATGCGTTAGCAATGGATGCAGATGGAAATGTAGTGGATTTATTTGATGGATTGTCTGATTTAAAGAATCGCGTAATCCGAGCTGTTGGAGATCCCCATGAACGATATCATGAAGATGCTTTACGGATGATGCGCAGTATTCGATTTATGAGTCAATTGGATTTTACAATTGAAGATGAAACTGAAAATGCAATTTTGGCAAATGCTGAATTATTGGAAAAGATTGCAATTGAACGCATTCATGTTGAATGGATCAAAACTCTTTTAGGAAAAAATCCAAACGCAGGTGTGGCAGAATTTATTAAAACTAATTTATATAAATATTGTCCAGAATTTGATCAGTATAAAGAGCAATTAAATAAAATCGCTGCGATTCCAAATTTATCATTAGCAAACGAAAATCAATGTTGGACATTAATCGGACATGAATTCGGACTTTCACCTCAAGCAACAACAGTATTAATGAGAAAGTGGAAGAGTTCAAAAGAATTAATTAATCAAGTAGAGGCAACACAGACTGCACTAGAAAATGAAACAGGATTATTAAATAGCGAAGTGTTATTTGAAACAGGACTCGAATTAACTTTGGATGCAAATCATATTAAGCATTTACTTGGAGATAACCAAGTGACAGATCAACAAGTTATTGAGCGATATGATGCATTACCAATTAAGAATAATAGCGATATTGCTTTAACTGGAACGGATTTAATTAAAGAATTATCAATGCATCCAGGGCCTCAAATTGGAGAAATTCTAGCCAAAGTAAAGAAAATGATTTTAAATGGCCAGTTAAAAAATGAACATCAGGAATTGATTAAATTTGTTTCACAAAATTATTAATGGGAAAAGAGAGAATTAAATGCAAACTTTAAGAGTTGAACATTTAACTAAAACATATGGCGAAAAAACGTTATTTGAAGATGCCGATTTTATAATTAATGAACATGATCGGATTGGATTAATTGGAACAAATGGTTCTGGTAAAACAACATTATTAAATGCGATTTCTGGGATTGATCCAGCTGATTCTGGAAATTTGGTAATGCCAAATGATTATCGAATTGGATATTTACAGCAAATTCCAAATTTGGATGAAGAAAAAACAATTATTGATGCAATTTTCGATGGTGCAGCTCCAATTTTTCAAACGATTAGACAATATGAAAAGGCATTAGAAAATTATAGTCAAAATCCAGAGGATGAAAAATATCAACGTAGATATGATGATGCTGAAAAAAAGATGAATCAAGAGGATGCTTGGAACGCTGAAAGTGATGTAAAAACAATCTTAACTCAACTTAAAATTAATGATATGAACCAAAAAATAGGTACATTATCAGGTGGTCAAAAAAAGCGAGTCGGCTTGGCGCAAGTCTTGATCCAAGCACCAGATTTATTGATTTTAGATGAACCAACAAATCACTTAGATTTTGATTCAATAGGGTGGTTAGAAAAATATTTAGCAAATTATAAAGGTGCACTTTTAGTTGTTACTCATGATCGCTATTTCTTAGACCAAGTGGCAACTCAAATTATGGAATTGTCATTTGGTAAATTATATGCTTATGAAGGTAATTATGAAGATTTTGTTCGCCAAAAAGCAGAACGAGTTGAACGCGAATTAATTCATGAGCATAAACAGCAGCAGTTATATAAAAAAGAACTTGCATGGATGCGTACGGGTGCCAAAGCTCGAACTACAAAACAGCAAGCGCGTATTAATCACTTTAATGAATTAGAAAAAAATGTGAACCATAAAGTTCAAGTTGACCAGGATGTAAAAATTAATTTGGGTTCACAAAGATTAGGGAAAAAAGTTCTAGAATTGCAAAATGCTTCTAAAAAAATTGAAAATCATCAAATCATCAAAGATTTCAATTTGCTGATTCAAGCTGGTGACCGCATTGGGATTACTGGATTAAACGGCGCTGGTAAATCAAGTTTACTGAACATTTTGGCAGGAAAAATTGATCTAGACCAAGGTAATTTGATTACAGGTGAAACAGTTAAAATTGCATATTACCAACAGCAAACGGAACCAATTCCTGAAGATAAGAGAATGATTAATTATCTAAATGAAGTTGGTCAAAGTGTTATTAATCGAGATGGAGATAGAATTAGTACTACACAATTGTTAGAGCAGTTCCTTTTTCCAAGATTTATGCACGGTACATTAATTCGAAAATTATCAGGTGGCGAAAAAAGAAGATTATATTTATTGAAATTACTAATGCAACAGCCTAACGTGTTGTTGTTAGATGAACCAACTAATGATTTAGATATTGGAACATTAACTGTCTTGGAAGATTATCTGGATACATTTAATGGTACAGTAATCACAGTATCGCATGATCGGTATTTCTTGGATAAGGTTGCAGATAAGATATTGATATTTGATGGAGATGCCAAAATTAAAAATTATTCTGGTAAATTTACTGATTATTTGAAAAAGCAAAATCATCAGGAAGGTAATAAAAAAGCTAAAAAAATTAAAGATACTAGTGCTACTAAGCAAGAAAAAAAGCAGTCAAAAAAATTAACATATGCACAAAGAATTGAATTTGAAAAACTTGAAAAAGAGATTGAAGAATTAGATAATAAAAAACAAATGTTAATGAAGGAAATGGAAAATACTTCAGGAACAGATTATGCAAAGTTAGGCGATATTCAACGTGAAATTGATGAAATTGATGAAATTTCAATGGAGAAGATGGAGCGTTGGGAAGAACTGGATGAAATTAATCAAACGGATTAGAGGGGAATAAAATGACAACAATTGTTGAAGAACCATACTTACAATTAATCAGAGATATTTTAGATCATGGAAAGATGAAAGGTGATCGAACTGGAACAGGAACAAAAAGTTTATTCGGTTATCAAATGCGTTTTGATTTAAGTCAAGGTTTTCCATTATTGACTACCAAAAAAGTAGCATTTAATCGAATTAAAAGTGAGTTGCTTTGGTTCTTAAGAGGAGATACAAATATTCGTTTCTTATTACAGCATAAAAATCATATTTGGGATGAATGGGCATTTAAAAATTGGGTTCAAAGTGCAGAATATCAAGGACCAGACATGACTGACTTTGGATTAAGATCACAATCAGATTCTGAATTTAACCAAGAATATCGAAAAGTAAAAAAAGAATTTTGTGAACGTATTTTAAATGATGATGAATTTGCAGAAAAGTATGGGAATTTAGGTAATGTATATGGAGCCCAATGGCGTCATTGGAAAACAAGTCGCGGGGATACAATTGATCAAATTCAAAATGTGATTGATGAAATTAAGAGTAATCCAAATTCACGAAGATTAATTGTAACTGCATGGAATCCAGAAGATGTTCCAACAAGTGCATTACCTCCATGTCATGTTCTTTTTCAATTTTATGTGGTCGATGGGAAGTTAAGTTGTCAACTTTATCAACGCAGTGCTGATACTTTTTTAGGTGTACCATTTAATATTGCAAGTTATGCGATGTTAACTCATTTGGTTGCTCGAGAAACAAATCTGGAAGTCGGTGAATTTGTACATACATTAGGTGATGCGCACATTTACTTGAATCATATGAATCAAGTTAAAGAACAATTGTCGCGCAAACCACAGAAAGCACCAACTTTATGGCTCAATCCAGCTAAAAAACATATTGCAGATTTCGAAATGGATGATATTAAAGTATTAGATTATCATCCAGCTCCAGCCATTAAAGCGCCAGTTGCTGTTTAATTGGAGGATAAATATGATTAGTTATATTTGGGCTGAAGATATTAATGGTGGTATCGGAATCGATGGGCATTTACCTTGGCATTTGTCAGAAGATTTAAAGCGCTTTAAAAATTTAACGATGAATCATACTATAATCATGGGAAGAAAAACTTATGAAAGTCTTCCCGGAATTTTACCTGGCAGAAAACACCTTGTTTTATCCCACCAAAAATTAGATGTTCCTAATAAAGTAATTGTCTTAAATACAAAAGAACAGCTAGATGAATGGTTAAAAAAGCATGCTGATGAAGAAAATATAATTATTGGCGGTGCTACACTATTTAAATTATATATGAATAAAGTTGATGTTTTATATTTAACAAAGATTGAAAAGCAGTATCGAACGGATACACAAATGCCTCAAATTGATTACTCTAAATTTAATTTAATTGATCAATCAAAACATTATGAAAATGATGTTGAATTTTATTTCAAAACATTCAATCGGAAATA
>DXFP01000056.1 GCA_019114385.1 Candidatus Ligilactobacillus excrementigallinarum
GTCTTACAAGGAACAGAAATCAAATCCATCCGTAATAGCCGTATCAATTTAAAAGACGGTTTTGTCAGAGTGCGTAATGGTGAAGTATTTTTAGTGAATGTTCATATTAGTCCATATGAACAAGGAAACATCTTTAATCATGATCCTTTGCGTACGCGTAAACTTTTACTTCATAAACGTCAAATTAGACAATTAGAAGCTGAAAGTAAAAATGCAGGGATTACCATTGTTCCTTTAAAAGTCTATATCAAAGACGGTTATGCGAAGGTGCTCATTGGTTTAGCAAAAGGGAAAAAAGAATATGATAAACGTGAAAGTATCAAGCAAAAAGATCAGGAACGACAAATTAGAAGAATTGTCAAAAACATACGTTAATCATTTTTGTATAAAAATTACCCTGTTTTGTTTTTATTACGTTTACAATATTGGTTATTCAATATTTGTAATATAAGGTTTGTTCAGAATTTCGTTTAATAGAAAAACTTGATAGAAATTCATTTTTTCAATTTGAATATTCAATGAATAAACCGATAACTTTTTATGAAAATACTTTGAAATTTCTTTTTGGTGGTGGTACGATACAAATTGTCATTACTATTGCGTGAAAAGATTTGCAAGAGTATTTACATTTTAGAAGTGAGGTGAGCTTATGGAAGAACAATCGCTTCTGTTTCATATTGGACCAATTTGGTTCGACGGTACGGTGGCAATTATGTCGGCTTTAGTATGTGCAATTATCTTTTTAATCGTGTTTATCTGCACAAGAAATCCGCAATTAAAACCAACTGGGAAACAGAACTTTATTGAGTGGGTCATTGATTTTGTTCGCGGCATTCTCAGTGATCAGCTTCCCGCAAAAGAAGTTGGCAATTTCCATCTTCTAGGATTTACGCTTTTCCTATTTGTTTTCTTTGCTAATGAAATTGGTTTGATGACGAAATTAGTCTTTCCAATGAATGGCAATGAAGTAACATTTTGGAAGAGTCCAACAGCAAATCCTATTATCACAATGAGTTTAGCATTGATGTCCATATTATTAACTCATTATTTTGGTGTAATGCGTTTTGGTTTTAAAGGATATTTCAAAAATTCTTATTTAGAACCAGTTTTCTTCTTAATGCCAATTAAATTTATTGAAGAATTTACAAATGTAATTACGCTAGGGTTACGTTTATATGGTAATATCTATGCCGGTGAAGTATTGCTTACGTTGATTGCTTCACTTTTCAAAGCATTCGGTTGGATTACTTTGCCATTGGTAGTTCCAATTGAAATGACATGGATTGGATTTTCATTATTTATCGGTGCCATCCAAGCCTATGTATTTGTTACTCTAACAATGGTATTCTTAAATCACAAAATTGCCGCCGAACATTAATTTAACGGCGCATAAATTAGGAGGAAAAAATTATGAATTTCATCGCAGCAGGTTTAGCAGTTATCGGAGCAGCTTTAGGGGCAGGTTTAGGTAACGGACAAGTAATTTCAAAAACAGTAGAATCTATGGCTCGCCAACCTGAAATGGCTGGACAATTACGTTCAACAATGTTTATCGGGGTTGCCTTAATCGAAGCTGTGCCAATCTTAGGTATCGTTATTGCTTTCTTATTAGTAAATAAATAAGACTTCTTTGATCTAAGCAAGATAAAATTAGAGAAAAGGAGAATCAATTATGTTCAATCCAATTATTTTAGCGGCTGAACATCCAAGTTCTACATTTGGGGATATGTTAATCGTTACATTATCATTCCTTATCTTGTTAATCTTATTAAAAGTATTTGCTTGGGATTCTGTTGCTGATATGATGAACAAGCGGGCGAAAAAGATTTCTGATGACTTGGATAATGCGGAGAAATCAAGAGTCAATGCTCAAGCGTTAGAACAAAAACGTCAAGAGCAATTGATGAATTCACGCTCTGAAGCGGCAGATATTATCAAAAATGCCAAAGACAGTGGAGAACAAAGCCGTCAAAACATTCTTCGTGAAACACAATTAGAAGTTTCTCGCTTAAAAGAAAAAGCTCAAGCGGATATTTCTCAAGAACGTGAACATACGATGAATGCAATTAAAGATGATGTAGCATTATTAAGTATTCAAATTGCTGAAAAAATCTTAAATAAAGAAATCTCTACTGAAACACATGAAGCCTTAATCAATCAATACATTGAAGGATTGAGTGCAAATCATGAAACTAAGTAAGTATGAAGTTGGCAAACGCTATGGTAAAGCTATTTTTGAATTGGCGGTCGAAAATGATTGCTTAGCGCAGACCCATCAAGAATTATTAGAATTAAAAAGCATCTTTGAAAAAATGCCTGAAATTGGTCTTTTGTTAACCGATGTGCGTTTGGATACAACAAAAAAACAAGCCATTGTTGATGTTTTAACCAAAGATTGCTCCAATTTAGTAAAAGAATCCGCACAAGTGATTTTTGAAAATTCAAGATTTGTTGAATTTCCATACATTGTTGATTCCTTTACGAAATTATACAACGAAGAGTTTGCAATTCTTGAAGGTACTGTGATTACTGCTGTTCCTTTAAGTGCACAACAAAAGGCAAAATTAGAAGAAAAAATACTCGCAAAATTTGGCTTGAAATCGGCTGAACTTAAAGAAATAGTCGATCCATCAATTATTGGTGGGGTAATTGTGGAGGCAAATCATCAAGTCATCGATGGTAGCTTGAAGACACAATTAGAAAATATTAAAGCGAAATTACTATAAGAGTAGTTAAAGAGGTGAATTCGATGGCCATTAAGGCAGAAGAAATTAGTGCTTTAATCAAAGAGCAAATTAAAAATTATCAAAATGAACTTTCTGTTGAAGAAGTGGGAACTGTTACTTATGTCGGTGACGGAATCGCTCGTGCTCATGGTTTAGAAAATGCCATGAGTGGTGAACTTCTACAATTTTCAAATGGCTCATTCGGGATGGCTCAAAACTTAGAATCAAATGATGTTGGTATCATCATTTTAGGTGATTTTGAAACCATTCGTGAAGGAGATAAAGTAAAACGTACTGGTCGTATTATGGAAGTGCCAGTTGGTGAAGCGTTAATTGGACGTGTTGTAAATCCATTAGGTCAACCAATTGATGGCTTAGGACCTATCGAAACGACAAAAACACGCCCAGTTGAAGCAATGGCACCAGGTGTTATGCAACGTAAATCTGTTCATGAACCAATGCAAACAGGTTTAAAAGCGATTGATGCCTTAGTACCAATTGGACGCGGACAACGTGAATTAGTTATCGGTGACCGTAAAACGGGTAAAACTTCCATTGCGATAGATACAATTATCAATCAAAAAGGACAAGATATGATTTGTATCTATGTAGCAATCGGTCAAAAAGACTCAACTGTGCGTGCACAAGTAGAAACTTTACGTAAATACGGCGCTTTAGATTATACAATTGTTGTAGCTGCAGGTTCGTCTCAACCAGCACCATTATTATACATCGCACCTTATGCTGGGACTGCAATGGGTGAAGAATTTATGTACAATGGCAAACATGTATTGATTGTATTTGATGACTTGTCAAAACAAGCCGTTGCCTATCGTGAATTATCTTTACTATTACGTCGTCCACCAGGTCGTGAAGCTTATCCAGGGGATGTT
>DXFP01000007.1 GCA_019114385.1 Candidatus Ligilactobacillus excrementigallinarum
ATATGTCTTATATGGAATTCCAAGCGCACCTTCAATATATTTAATCATGCCTGGTACATGCCAAATTGAGTGGTCTGGAGCGGCTGCAATTAAATTATCGCCTAAATCCATGTGATACAAATCCGCTAAATTACCTGGAACTACTGCATCACAGTCAATATAGATTGCTTTATCATATTCAGGAAAGGCATCTGCTAAGAACAACCGATAAAAAATTGAAAGTGTGAAGAAGTCTAACCGCAAATAGTTTTCTTCCCGATTAGCAATTCCGCTTAAATCGGCATCCAAATAACGTGTTTCAACTTCTACATGCGCTGTACTCATTTGAGTTAATTTTTGCTGATTAGCTTCACTTAATCCCCGATGTACAATAATTACTTTGTAATAATTTTCTCCGGCATTTTCAATTAATGATTGAATCAAAACACTTGTATACTTAGCAAAACCATCATCAATTGTTAAAAATACTGGAATTATTTCTTTTGTCATTTTCTCACCTTATCTTTCCAATTAGCGCTCAAGTTGCGGAGCTAATTTTTGATATTCCGCTAATAAATCGTCATACTCATGCAACTTTAGTTTTTCATGAACTTGATCTACTTGCCATGGTTTGATTGTTTGGGTATGCAGCCACGGGAAGAAACGAAAACTGGTAGTAAAATGCTGAAATACAGTATCTGCATGCAGTTTATGCTGTTCATTATACTTACGGTCAACAATTCTTTTAGTTTTTGATAACTTGTTTAAAGCAGACTGATCAGGCATAAACATCCACTTTTCTTGGCACATTTTGCGCGCCTTAACGAATAATTTTGTCTGCTTAATTAATTTCATATTAAGCAGCAAAACGCCTGAATTTAAATAGTCTAAATGAGTTAGACTTCGATGAAAGAACCAGCGCCCATAATAATCTAGTACGCCTACCATTTCCGTATTTTCGATTGCTTGATGATAAAAGGCACTGCAATCTCGATGACAAACCACATCACTGTCTAAATACAATAACCGATCTGGAATTTCCGGAAGTTCATCTGCATATAACCGCAACATTGCAAATGGGGTAAAACGTGTATCCATATTCGCTAATGGCAGTTGAGCCTGAAACATCTCTGTACAATCAATGCGCTTTACGAAATTGGTTACGTCCTTTTGTTTTACAAGTTGATTCAAAAAAGCGATTGCATGATTTGAAATCGCATGATAGTCCTTTTTTTCAGTATGTAAATTCATCGTCATTACATAAATTCGTAATGGTTCTGATACATTTTTTAATAGCGATAAAATTGAAATTAATAATCCATCTTGAATATTTTCATCGCCGCAATATAAGACATTCATGCTCCATTAACCATCCTTTCGCTGAACATACTTAATATATTCGACATCGCTTTGTTGTGCGCGTTTCTCCATTACCTGATGAACTTGTTGCATCAATGTTTCTTGCCGTTTTTTTGCCGGTAAACTTTCATCAGGGTAAAATGGGCCGTCGAGGTAGGTGATCATTCGTGGCCGCTTGCCAACTCTTGGCTTTTGATATGTGTTGGTCATCACAAACGACGGTGCCTTCACCATGATTGGAAAATGAAACGCCGCCTTTGAAAACGGTCGAATTTTCGTATAGTATGGCCACACATGTGCTTCAGGATAAATTGTAATAAAGTCGTCACGTTCTATATGAAATTTAACAGCTTTAATTAACTTAGGTAAGCGATGGATGTCGCTTGGAATCGGTAACGCCCCGCCATACGGCAATAACGGACCAAGAAATGGCATCCCTAAATTTGACTGTGCACAAATCGCATAGTAGCGCCGTGCATTTCCTACAAGCATCGGCAAAAATGGATCACCAACTGGTTGGGTATGATTGGCGTACAAGAAAAATCCCTGTTTGCGATATGGTTTCAAAACTTCAAGATTAGCAAAAGATTGCTTCAAATATAATTTACAAAAACCATATGCAAACATTTTGGCCAGACTTGATAAACTATTCGCCAGACAATTAAACTTCCAGTCTGTACGAATCCATTTAAAATCTGATTTTAATTGGTAATCTTGATCAGTAGTTTCAACTAAATCCTGATCGAAATCAGTGAAGTATTGGATTTTTGTACGCGCCAAATTCCCCATCCCATCCTTAAAATAAAGTCTATTCTCCTTCTACATATGATGCCAAAAAACGCGTATAATGTCAAACTAGCAGGCGTTTCTATGGTATAATGCAAAGAGATTGAACTTAACAGAAAATCGAGGAATTAGACTTGAAAAAAAAGCAACACATTAAATTATTTTCACATAATGATTTAGACGGATTTGGAGCTCCATTGCTGCTTTCTGCCTTGCAACCCATTCTATTTAATGGAGTTGATTTTGATTTAACCACTTGCTCAGCGGGCAATCTCGACAAAGAGCTGGAACGTTTTTTCCGTCAACCAGATGTTCAAAGTTATACTGACATCTACATCATGGACATGACTCCTGATAGTCAATATTCTTTTCAACAATTAGAAAATCACTTTGCTAATCACTGGTTGATCTTTGATCACCATGAAAGCGAAGAAGATTTGCGCAAACAACACGCAACTAACTGCATTAGTCCTGCACATCCCGAAGTCAATCCAAGTGCCACTAGTTTGGTTTGGGATTGGGTCAAACAAAACGTCAACTTCGCCAACGTCCCTACCCAGCGCCAACAACAATTAGGTGAATTAGTCGAATTAATCCGAGCATATGATACTTGGGATTGGCAAAATGATCCTGATATGAGCGCTCAAGAACGTCGCAGTGCTGATGAACTTAACCAATTGTTCTGGTTTTATCCACTTTCACAATCTCAAAAGTTTGTTGAAAGTGTTTATCAAACTGGTTGGGAAAAATACCGTGCACAAAACGCATTGTTAATTAATACATTAAATGGTCGGCGTCAACGTTACTTAGACAGACATCTGAAAAACGTAACCGAATTTACTGTTGACGGTCATTCTTTCGGAGTAGTTTACGCTAGCGACTTTAAATCTGAAATCGCCCATGCCTTACTACAACGACATGATGTAGAAGCTGCATTAGTAATTGATGCCCATAGTGTTTCTTTGCGCAGTAACGGTAAATTAGATGTTGCTCAATTTGCAAGCGAATATTTCAACGGCGGCGGCCATGCTGATTCGGCCGGTGGAATTTTACCAATCAATCCTATTAAAGAAGCTGAAGAAGCCATTGTTCAAGCAGTTAAGCAACAGGCTCAAGTCAACGCCGAGACTGCAAAAGAAGAACAAAACAACTCTAATTCACTTGCTGATTCATTGGATCCCGAAATGGCCGACAAATTAGCTGCTTTATTCAAGAAGGAGTAACCATGGAAAGAAGTATCATTCAAGGAACACAAATTTTTGCCAACAAAGCTGTACCCGCAACTAAGAAAGATCAACAAGATATAATTGATTTACGTGATACATTTATTCATAACGCTAATCGCGCAGCAGGACTAGCTGCAAACATGATTGGCAGTAACAAAAGAATTATTGTTTTCGGCATCAATCAAATTCCTGTAATCATGGTTAATCCGAAAATCACTAGTCATTCTGGCAGTTATCAAGCAACTGAAGGCTGCCTTTCTTTGCAAGGTGAACGCAGTGTGACACGCTATCAGGAAATCACCGTCAACTATTTGGATGAAAATTTCAAACAACAAACTGGTAAGTTTCATGGATTTGTGGCAGAAGTGATTCAACATGAAATTGACCATTGCGAGGGAAAGGAAATCTAACTAGGATGTGAAGACCGTCTCGAACTTGCGTGGCATAAGTTTTGTGGTGCGCCCGAATAGCGCAGCGTATTCGAAGTATCGCATACTTATGCATAGCAAGCAACTTTTAAGCAGTAATGCAATCGAATAGTTTTTCACAAATTAAAAGAGGTTGTGACATAAGTCCAACCTCATTTTCTATATCTGCATAATCGGCATGTCTGTATGTTCAAAGGTCTCCGATCAATACCACGTAATTCGCCATTTACATCTTTTTAAAACGCTTGAATAATCTTAACGACACCTATAAAGAATAGGTAAAAAGCAACTAAGCCAACCAGTGTGTAAACAGAAAGCATTGGATTAAATAATAAGATAATCCCTAAAATTAACGTAATGATGTTTAATACAATCAATACATCAAAATAAGAACGGCTCATTGCCTTAAAAAAGTGATCTGCAAATAATTGCATAATGGAATCAAAAATAAACCAGAAAGCAAATAAATATGCTAAAACACCGATTCCAAAATTAATTTTCAATAAAAATAATAAACCCAAAATAATATCAACGACTGCAGAAATTAACAAAAAAGTATGTTTCATTCCTGTAAAATCCTGCATTGTTTTTCGGAACCAAATTGTATAAATTCCCTTAGCTAATGCTCCGATTCCTACAAAAATAGAAATTAACGTCAACGTTTTTTCTGGAGCATTGATGGCGGCAGCTCCCAAAACCACTAATAAGATTCCGATAATTAAGCTAAACCAATCAAATTTTCTCCTTGCATCTATCATGATTTATAACCTCTCTTATTTGAATATTCAACCAATCATATTTTAGCATGAATGACAAGGATGCGCAGAGCGTTATGCTAAGCGTGATGTAAGCTGCGGAATACGATCATTATGACTGCATACTTATTTATGCTTAGTTAGGGTTTCCAAAACAAAAAAGCCGCAGCGACATACTGCGACTTTCAATTAATGAATTATCTAATCTTAAAGTTCTTTCTTGTCTACAATGTTCAACTTTTTATCCAAGTCGTAAACGATTGGTTGACCAGTTGGGATTTCTAAGTTGATGATATCATCATCTGAGATACCTTCAATGTACTTAGTTAAAGCACGTAATGAGTTACCATGTGCAGCAACGATTACGTTCTTACCAGCAATCAAATCTGGAGCAATGTGATCTTCCCAGAATGGCATTACACGTTCAAGTGTAACTTTTAAGTTTTCACCGCCTGGAATTACGTGTGGATCTAAGTCAGCATAACGACGATCCTTCGCAGCTGAACGAGGATCATCTTCGCTCAACATTGGAGGTAAAACATCATATGAACGACGCCAAATGTGAACTTTTTCTTCACCAAATTTTTCAGCAGCTTCTGCCTTGTTTTGGCCTTGTAAATCACCATAGTGACGTTCGTTTAAGCGCCATGACTTCATTTCTGGAATCCATAATTGGTCTGATTCTTCCAAAGCGTAGTGTAAAGTCATGATAGCACGCTTCAATACTGAAGTGTAAGCTTGGTCTAATTCAATGTTAGCTTCTTTAAGCTTACGACCTGCTTCTTTAGCTTCTGCAACACCATTTTCACTTAAGTTAACGTCTGTCCAACCAGTGAAAAGGTTCTTTAAATTCCATTCACTTTGTCCGTGACGGATGAATACTAATTTTGACATATTCGTGTAAACCTCTTTCTTAGTTAAGATATTACAAAATTCATTTTACACTGAATTCGCAAAAAATCATAGTTATTTATTAAAATTATTCTTGATAATTTTTTACTGCGGCAATCAAATTTTGCACTGCTTGCTGTACATTTTCTGGTGTAGTAGCCAAGTTTAATCGAATATGACCGGCTCCGCTTTCACCAAACCAGCTTCCAAAATCAACCGCAAGTTTGGCTTTATCTTGCACAACTTCTTCTAAATCCTCTTCAGGAACAAGAGCTGAAAAATCGATCCATGCCAAATATGTTCCTTCAAGCGGTGAAACGATAACTTCAGGTAACTCACATTTGAATGTATCCTTTAAATAGTGATAGTTAGCAGAAACTGTAGCCAATAAACCTTCAAGCCAATCTGCTCCGTCTTGATAAGCCGCTTGAGCTGCTGTCCGTCCCATTACACTGCCTGCCGGTGCTTTCGTTATTGCTGCATATTCATCATATCGTTTCATCAATTGCGGATTAGGAATAATCACATGACTATTCAATAAACCAGCCATATTAAATGTTTTAGATGGAGCATCGAATACTACCAGATTGTCTCGATAATAGCCATCACGTACGCTTAAAGCTGAAGTAAATTTGCTTCCATCAATCATTAAATCATGATGAATTTCATCAGAAAAGACAATTACTTGCTCTTCACGGCAAAGTTCCAAAACAGCATTTAATTCTTCTTCACTCCATACTCTGCCGATTGGATTGTGCGGATTACAGAAAATTAAAACTTTAACTTGATTTGCTTCCATTTTTTGTCGCATATCATCCAAGTCAAGTTTGTAATGACCTTGCTTATTAATTAGATTTGAAACTACTAGTTTGCGTTTATTTTGCTCAATCACATCCATAAATGGTGAATAAACTGGTTGTAAAACCATTACCGCATCATCTTTTTGAGTTAAGATTTGAATCATTGTACTTAGTGATTGAACAACTCCTGTTCCAAACCGCATCCATTCTTCGTGTAATTCAATTCCGTAGCGTTCTTTTTGCCAAGTAAAGTATGCTTGATAATATTCTTGATCTGGGAATGAATAACCAAATGCCCCATGCTTTACCCGTTTATTTAATGCATCTTGTGCAGCTTGCGGAATTTTAAATTCAGTGTCTGCAATCCACATTGGCAGCAAATCTGTGCGTCCATATTTAGCTTGCATCCCATCCCATTTTACAGAATCAGTATTTTCGCGATTAACTGCATATTTTGCTAAAAATTCATCTTTATTCATTGCTTTCACCTTTCTTGCTTCGCTGTGCCCGTTGATGCAGCTTCTGGTGTCTTCCGGGCAGCGGCTTAACTCCTAATACATCTAGGAAGAAAGTAAATATTGGAATTCCAACAATTAATCCCCATGTTCCAAAAAGACTTTCTGATACAAATAATACTACAAAAGTGTAGAAAATTGGGAGCTCTGTTCGACTTGACATGAATTTAGGATTTAAAAT
This sequence comes from Candidatus Ligilactobacillus excrementigallinarum, assembly GCA_019114385.1. Taxonomy (GTDB): domain Bacteria; phylum Bacillota; class Bacilli; order Lactobacillales; family Lactobacillaceae; genus Ligilactobacillus; species Ligilactobacillus excrementigallinarum. Next base: position 6,921 of record DXFP01000007.1, read on the forward strand.
ATATGCCTCAATTGCATGAATAATCAATAACATAATTAACACATAAATTACATCACGCAAACCGCCATCAGTATATGCTACAAATGACATTGGCACCGCTGAAATAATTACTCCAGCTACTGGAACTAAACTCAATACAAAAATCATTACTGCAAGACTAGCAATTTGAGGTACTCCGATAATCCCTAATCCAATGCATGTTAAAATCGTGTTCACAATTGCAATTAAGAATTGAGCTTCTAAGACAACCCCAAATGTATTGATAAAAATTTTTGCAAAGTAATAAATATCCTTAAAGAACCAAGAATAAGGGCCTTTCAGAAAGCTGCGCGAAAATTTAAATGTTGTTTCTTTTTCCACTGTAAAGAAGAAACTCAACAACAGTGACATTACAAAAGTAAAGCCCATTCTGCCAGCTTTTGAAACATATCCTAAAACAATTGTCATTCCACCTTGCAGTTGATGCAAAATATTTGAGTGTTTGACATAGTTATTAATATAATATGCCACCGTTCCCTTATCATTAGGTAAATTATTGTAAAAATGAATCATTGATTTTACAAGACTTTCTGACTGAACCATTAACTTTGGTACATAAGTTGTTGCCGCCGCAATCATCAGAACAATCAATATCAAATAAACTGCAACCACAATCACCGGTGACGGAATTTTGATTCGTTTTTGCACCCAATTAATTAGCCGAATAATCAGAAACGAAAAAATAAAAGTCAGTAAAATTATACTGATCATATCTTTAAATAAAAACAACGTGGCAATAATAATCATCAACACCACAAAGCGTCTCAAGCGTGTGTTTTCAAGAAATTTCTTCCATAAATGCATAGCTTTCCCTTTCTACATTGTAAAGTTACTTTAATTATACACAAAAAAGAGGTTGTGACATACGTCCAGCCTCTATTTCTATATTCGCATAATCAAACTTCAGCTTAACCAGTTAAGTGTTGCTTCGTTGCTGTATAGTCAAGTTTCGTCCTAATTTGCTATGCATAAGCATGCATATCGCTATTCGGAACGCACTGCAAAACTTACGCCACCAAGCTCGAAGTGGTCTTTACATCCTTCTACATATTCTTTAATTTTTCCGGTACATCAATCAAATAATCTGGATGTTCTTTTTTCAACATCTCAGCATCAAACGTGTCCCACAAACAACCGCACGTCTTTACATATGCTGCCTTTCCCATTTGGATATCATACTTCGCATCACCAATCATTACTGTTTCATCCGGATCAAGTTGATAATGTTCTAATAGCATCAAAATTCCATCTGGAGCCGGTTTATAATTTTTCACTTGATCTGATCCAATACAATCATCAAATAAATCTAAGATATTCAATTGTTTCAAATTTCTTTCTAAGGAAGTAGTATGCTTACTTGAAACCACAAAGAGATGCTTACCCTGCTTCTTCAAAGTTTGTAATGCATTCTCAATGCCATCATATAATTTAGTTGTTTGCATTTCGATTTCTGTATAATGTTTTCTAAAATTATCATACATCTCATTAAACTGTTTATCTGTGAAATGCTTTCCCTGTTTTTCAACTAATTCTGGAATATAGGTTTCAATTGGCACTCCCATATAATAGCGAACTGTCTTGGCTGAAGGTACCTCTAAATCAAAATCTCTGAAACAATCTTGGGTTGCTACTACTGCAGCATCTCCTGAATCAGCAAGTGTCCCATCAAAATCAAACAAATAATTTCTCATCTCTCTTAAAATCCTTCCTAAAATTCATCATTTGGCAATTGTTTAAATGTAAATGACATTCGGTATGTCCGTTTGCTGTATCGCGGCAATACAATATCACCAAAATTATCTTGATGAATTGCATCTGGCAACATTTGAGCTTCAAGGGCAATTCCTTCATTTTTGTTAGCTGGTTTGCCTTTATCTCGACTAAATGACAAATTTTCTCCTTCAATATGTTCTGGAGTATAGACGACTAACCCATTCCGATCTGAGTTAATTGTAATTTGACGTTTGCTTTCAATATCGCGCAAAATTGCAATTGGTTTAACTCCTTGTCCAGGTTCATTTACAACATAAGCTGTATCTAACCCGTGGACCTTACCGACAGTTAAAGCTACATTACTGAAATTTCGAAAATCATATGGGGTATCCTTCACTGGGATTAATTTACCAGTTGGAATTAATTCATTATCTGTATCTAAAATATTACTACTATTAATCTGCAATTCATGAGTTGTTAAATCACGCCGATCACTTAAGTTAAAGTAAACATGGCAAGTTGGGTTAAATAGGGTTTCCGTCTTACCATCCATTGCACTATAAGCAATTGTTACTTTATTATTGTTATTCAATGTGTAAATGATTGTTGCCAAAATATTACCAGGAAAACCATCCATTGATTCATCAATTTTCTTTTGAAAAATCACACTGACACTGTTTTTATTACTTGAAGTTGAATAATTCCAATTCCAGGTACTAAAGCCGTGAGGACCGCCATGTAAAGTATTGCCATGATCATTCGCAGGTAATGAGTAATGCTTGCCATCTAAATCATATGAAGCATTTTTAATTCTCCCAGCCACACGGCCAACTGACTTGCAAATATTTTGAGAATTTGAATAATAACCATCAATGCCGTCAAAACTGAGCAGCAAATTTTTCTGTCCGCCGTCTGCAGTTGGGACCAAGAATTGATGCCAAATTGCTCCCATTGTCAAACATGAAATTGCCACATTATTATCATTGATTAATTTAATTTCTGTGACCTTTTCATTCTCGTAGCGTCCAAACGTTTTTTGTAAAATATCCATTTTTCAAATCCTCCCTGAATGGTTTTCATCAAATTACATCCTTACTCTTTTATTTTAGCCTACTGCATCCATTTATGTAAAGCGGTTCCATATTAATTTTTTTCGATTTATTTTTCTAGTTGTTCTACTTGTTCAGCAACTTCTCGTTCATTCTTCAATCCCTTAGTTAATTTTGGACGATTTAAAATCAAATTTAATAACACTGCACAGATGCTGGCAATCACAATTCCGTTGCCTAAGAAAAGTTGCGCTGCTTGGGGCAAAGCTTGGAAAATTTGCGGATAAACAGAAACGCCTAACCCTGCGCCAATTGAAATTGCCACAATCAATGTATTATGTTCATTTGAAAAATCAACATTCAACAACATCCGGATTCCTTGAACACTAATCATTGAAAACATAACTAGCATTGCAGCCCCTAAAACTGAAGTAGGAATAATAGTTGCTAAGGCTCCTGCTTTTGGTAATAAGCCCATCAGCATTAATAAACAAGCTGCCCAGTAAATTGGTCGTTTAGTGCGAATTCCAGACAACTCTAACAAACCAACATTTTGTGAAAAAGTTGTGTAAGGGAAAGTATTAAAAATTCCGCCTAAAATTACCGCTAAACCTTCGGCACGATATCCACGCTTCAAATCAGCGGCCGTTGTTTGCCGGTCAAGTAAATTTCCTAAAGCAAAGAATACCCCTGTTGATTCAACCATTGAAACTAAGGCAATGATAATCATCGTCAAAGATGGCGACAATGCAAACTTCGGTGTACCAAAGTAGAATGGTTGTGGTACATGAAACCATGGAGCTTGGCGGACTGGTGCTAATGATACCATTCCCATACAGCCTGCTACAATGGTTCCACCAATCAGACCAATCAACACTGCAATCGATTTTAAGAATCCTTTTGCCCAAAATTGAACTCCTAAAATAATTAAAATTGTGACAATTCCAACAAATAAATTAGGTAAGGCACCAAAATTTTTCGCAGTTGCATCACCGCCGCCTAGATTTTGCAAAGCAATTGGAATCAAAGTTAAGCCAATTACAGTAATTAAACTTCCCGTAACTACTGGTGGGAATAGTTTTCGAATTTTAGCAAACTGACCAGCAATTAAAAAGACAAAAATTCCGGCGACAATAATCGACCCGTACATCGTTCCAATCGAATACTCTCGTCCAATCATTTTTAACGGCTCTACTGCTTGAATAGCACAACCTAAGATTACTGGCAATCCAATTCCAAAATAACGATTGCGTACAAGTTGGAAAAAGGTTGCCAAGCCGCACATGAAAATATCAATTGAAACTAAATACGTCATTTGTGTACTATTAAATTTCAACGCCGTTCCAATTAACAGTGGAACTGCTACCGCTCCGGAGTACATTGCTAATAAGTGTTGAATTCCTAAAATAAATGCTTTTTTGTGATTAACTTCCTTTGTCTGATTCATCAATTTACTCCTCCATAAACGTAACCTTACCGTCTGCTAATGATTTAATACGTACTAATGAATACAATGGATAGCCTTCTTGACGTAACTGTTGCCCACCCGGTTGAAATGCCTTTTCAATTACAATTCCAATTCCATCAAGTGTGCATTGGGCTTGCTTGCAAATTTCAATTAATCCATGAACTGCTTCACCATTTGCCAAAAAATCATCAATAATCAGAACATGGTCATTATCATTTAAAAATTTTTGATCAACTAAAATTTGATTCGTTGTATGTTTAGTATATGAAATCACTTCTGCATGATAATTCTCGCTATCTAAAGTTGAACTCTTAGACTTGCGAGCAAACACCACTGGCACTTGGAATGCTAATCCAGTCATTAAAGCAGGTGCAATTCCAGAAGCCTCAATTGTCAAAATTTTATTAATTGGCTGATCGTCAAAAATTTGCTTAAATTTCATTCCAATTTCCTGCATCAATATTGGATCAATTTGATGATTCAAAAATGAATTAACCTTTAAGATATTACCAGGCAAAACGATTCCGTCTGCCTGAATACGTTGTTTTAAACTCTCCATGATTAACATCTTCCTAACTAAAAAAGCCGCCATCTCATATATGAAATGGCAGCAATTTTCAAAAAAGATAGTCTTTCCCTAATAAAAAAATGCTCATAGTCCGAAAATTTACGGCATCGGGTAGAAACTTGCTAACCATATCATAGCGATTATATAAGCTTTTATTTAATTAATATGTTAAGGATTATATGCCTACTAACCAAGATTGTCAATGTGCGTTTGAATATTAACAAAATAATTCGTGTTTTAGTTTATAAATTTAATTGATTTCGTTATTCGCTTTTAATATAATAAATACGTAAATTAGTTATTAATTATTAAGGAGAATTTGTAATGAAAACTTTCGATTATCAAGATGTTCAGTTAATTCCGAACAAATGCATTTTAAAAAGTCGAAAAGAAGCTGATCCGCAAATTAAATTTGGACCGTTAACTTTTAAAATCCCCGTTGTTCCCGCTAACATGGCAAGTGTAATTGATGAAAATCTTGCCGCATGGTTAGCAGACAACGGGTACTTTTATGTCATGCATCGTTTTAATCCTGAAGCTCGGTTTGATTTTGTGCGTAAAATGCATGAAAGTCATCGTTTCGCTTCAATTTCTATCGGAATCAAAGATCAAGAATATCAATTAATCGATCAGTTAAAAGCAGCTGGACTTGAACCCGAATATATCACTGTTGACGTTGCTCATGGCCATTCAATTTATGCCATGAAGATGGTTGAATACCTTAAAAAACAATTACCAAATTCGTTTGTAATTGTCGGCAATATCGCTACTCCGCAAGCTGTCATTGATTTAGAAAATGCTGGTGCAGATGCTACTAAAGTTGGGATTGGACCCGGTAAAGCCTGCATCACTAAATTGAAAACGGGATTTGGAACTGCTGGATGGCAGTTGTCAGCAATTCAGCAATGCAGTGCAGTAGCACGCAAACCAATCGTCGCTGATGGCGGTGTTCGTCATAATGGTGATATTGCTAAATCAATTCGATTTGGAGCTTCAATGGTAATGATCGGCTCCTTATTCGCCGGACATCTGGAAAGTCCTGGAGAAATCGTTACCATTGATGACCAAAAATATAAAAAGTATTGGGGGTCAGCATCCGCAATCCAAAAGCAAGATGTTCACAACGTTGAAGGTAAACAATTGCTCGTTCCGTATCGCGGTAAAATCGCTGATACGCTGCAAGAAATGGAAGAAGATTTGCAGTCCGCTATTTCGTATGCTGGAGGCAAAGATTTGAGTGCGTTGCGTGGAGTAGAATATGTGATCACTAGAAGGTAAAAAAGGTATATTGTAAGGAAAGAACGCACGAATTACGCAAGATTGGTTCGGAGAATTTTGAACTTACAGACATGCCTGTTTGTTTTAAAACCCGATTATGTAGATATAAAAATTGAGGTTGGACTTATGTCACAACCTCTTTTTATTTATTATTTTTGTTGACAAGCAACAAAAATAATAATATGATATTCAGTGAAATTAATGAGAGAGGATTTTTTTAATGGCAAAATTATTAGTAATTAAGGCTCACCCACATGTTGAAAAAAGTACATCAATTACAGTTGGAGATTACTTTATTGAACAATACAAAAAATTCCACCCTGAAGATAAAATTATCGTACGTGATTTGTATGCCGCTCCTGTCCCTCCAATCAACAATACAACTGTCCAAGCTTGGAAACACCAACGGCAAAACCAACCGCTTACTAATGAGGAGCAACAATTAATTTCAGAACATAATCAATGGTTACAAGAATTTATGGACGCAGATAAATTTGTTTTCGTAAATCCGATGTATAACCTCTTTATTCCTGCAGAAATGAAACAATATATCGATGTCATTGCTGTTCCACGAAAAACATTCAAATACACAGAGCACGGTCCAGTCGGTTTGCTTCATAATAAAAAAATCTTACACATTCAATCTGCTGGAAATGTATACCACGGCACTCCATTAGAAAAATATGATATTGGTAATCAATACTTGCGCGGAGTAGCCATGCTTTGCGGAATTACTGATTTTACCAGCATTTATGTTGAAGGCGTAGATAAAAATCCTGCTGAACGTGATACAATTATTAAGGAGGCCGAAAAAGAGGCTCAATCAATCGCAAAGGATTTTTAAAATAAAATGAAGAAAAATCAAATTAACCAGATTTCAATTTTAATTTCACAAATTCAACATCAAAATAACGAAAGTGCCACAGTTGGCCAGCAATGGATGTTAAAGCATCTAACAGACACAAAATTCGAAAAAATTATCACTAAAATTTCAGTTGTCGCCTATCATATTTTAGATGCGCTTAATCCGGATGCTGAACTGACGGGCTCACAACTAGCTGAACAACTAATGGTCACCCGCAGCGGTATTACTCGTGCAGCACGGACTCTACAAAAATTCAGTTTAATTACTGCTGTTCGCCATCCAGATAACAAAAAAAATATTTATTATCATTTAACTGCTGATGGGCAAATATTAGCTCAATTGCACGGTGAAATGCATGCTGAATTATATGCAGAAGTTCAAAATCAAATCAGTAACGATTTTTCAGAAGAAGAACTTGATTCGATTATCCGGTTCTTAACTTACATTCAAAAAAGCATTATTTAATATGATAATATACAAAAAAGTCGACTCTAGAAGTTCAGCTTTTGAGTCGACTTTTTGCTATTCTACACTCACAAATGAGTTATATTTCATATATTTATAATGCAGCCGCATATTTGAAAATTCTAATGGGGTACCATTGTCTAAGAAAAAAATTCCCTCCATTACCCCTACTGGTTCATTAGGCTTTAATTGTAACAATTCTTGATCCTTATCAGTTGATGGTTCAGCAAAAACTGACATAAATGATTTTGAAACAGATTGTTTTAATTCTGCTTGAACATAATCAAAAATTGATTTTTCCAATACATTGCTGCTTAATTTAGGCAATAACTTAATTGGAATATAGCCGGTTTCAATCATGAATGGCTGGTCATCAAAAAATCGCAACCGTTCAATTTTATAAACAAAGTCCTCTTCATTTAAAAACAAATCACGCTGTAATTCTTTTGTAGGACGCATTACATCAAATCCTAAAACTTTAACAGTGGGTTTTTCTCCATTCAGCTGAAAGTTGTCTGAAACCCCTAAGTTTTTTCCAGAACCATAATTAAAAACTGATTCATTCTTTAAATACAAAGGATTGATAAAAGTTCCTGAACCACGCTTTTTAAAAATGATGCCGTCACTGGCCATCCTGCTCAATGCCCGCTTGATTGAACTTCGGCTTACGTCATATTGTTGGGCTAAGCTGCGTTCATCCGGTAATTTCATATCTGGAAATTGATTGGCAAAAATTTTCTGCTTTAAATCAGAAATAATATGTTGGTAAATTAATTCAACCATAAATGTAACTCCTTAAAACATTGCTATCTTAATTTAAGCATACGAAACAAATGTTGACAAATGAAATCTTAACTATCTTAATTAATGCAATTCAAAAATAAAAAGTATATAATCAAAGATGGTTAATTTGTTTCTATTTTGAGAAATAAATTTAAAATACATAAAGAATGCGAATTGGGAATTACAAGCAATCAAATTAATGCTTAATTGATTATCCCAACAATTTGCACAACAGAAGATTGTAATGTTCTACATTGCATCTTGATTAGGAGGATATTATGGCATCAGTATTAGTTGTAGGTGGAGCCGGCTACATCGGTTCACACATGGTTGACCGTTTAATCGAAAACGGTGAAAACACTGTCGTTGTCGATAACTTATCTACAGGCCACCGTGCTGCAGTTAGCGACAAGGCAAAATTCTACGAAGGCGACGTTGCTGATAAAGATTTCATGCGGAACGTCTTCAAAGAAAATCCGGATATTGACACTGTAATTCATTTTGCTGCATATTCATTAGTTGGTGAATCAATGCACAAACCTTTGAAATACTTTGACAACAATGTTGCCGGATTAGTTAAATTACTTGAAGTGATGAAGGAAGTTGGCGTTAAGAACTTAGTATTCTCATCATCAGCTGCAACATATGGTATTCCAGATCACATGCCTATCAAGGAATCAGATCCACAAAATCCTATCAACCCTTACGGTGAAAGTAAGTTAATGATGGAAAAGATTATGAAGTGGGCTGATGAAGCTTATGGTATCAAGTACGTTGCATTGCGGTACTTCAACGTTGCTGGTGCAAAGCCAGATGGATCAATTGGTGAAGACCATGGTCCAGAAACTCACTTAGTACCAATTATCTTACAAGTTGCTTTAGGCGAACGTGAAAAATTACAAATCTACGGTGACGACTACAATACTCCAGATGGTACAAACATTCGTGATTACGTTCACCCATACGATTTAGCAGACGCTCACATTTTAGCTATGAACTACTTGCGTGAAGGTAATCCTTCAGATGCCTTCAACTTAGGTTCATCAACCGGTTTCTCAAACTTGGAAATGTTGAAAGCAGCTCGTGAAGTTACAGGTAAAGAAATCCCAGCTGAGATTGCCGGCCGGCGCGGCGGCGACCCTGATTCATTAGTTGCTGCTTCTGACAAAGCCCGCAAAGTCTTAGGTTGGGAACCAAAATACGACGATGTTCACAGCTTAATCGAAACGGCATGGGCATGGCACTCAAAACATCCACATGGTTTTGAAGATCGTGACTAATTAATTAAAAATAAAAGAAGGTGTGACAAAACACCTTAAACAGGCATGTTGCAAGGAAAAAACGAACGAATTACGTAGGATTGATTCGGAGTTTTTTTGAATTTACAAACATGCCTGTTTGTTTTGGAAACCGATTATGCGGATATAAAAATAGAGGTTGGACTTATATCACAACCTCTTTTGATTTATGGAAAACTATTTGATTGCATTACTGCTTAAAAGTTGAGCTTCGAGCTACCAAGCTAAATGTAAGTCCGAAACACTCCGAATTTTGGCTCCGCCATTCGTTCGTGTTCCTCAGCTTACATCACGCTTGGCTTAACGCTCTTCACATCCTAGTAGTTGAGTTCCGGCCTAACTTGCTATAAAGTAGGTGACAACAATCTTGAGAAATATTGCTTAAACTTCCGCCAACGCGACTGCTTTTCAAAATATTCTGGCGTCAACAATGTACATTTTTCCAAATCCTTCTCATAGATTTCCTTCAACTGTTGCGTCAAATCAGCATCATAACAAAATGCATTACATTCAAAGTTCAATTTGAAACTTCTAAAATCTAAGTTAGCTGAACCTACCGAAGAAATCGTATCATCCGTAATCATCGTCTTCGCATGCAAAAATCCATTATCATACCGGTAAACCTTAACCCCATTGTTTACTAAGTACTTGGCATAATATTCCGTTGCTCGATAAACAAATGGATGATCAGGTTTGCATGGAATCATAATACGTACATCTACTCCAGACAATGCCGCAATTACCAACGATTCAATGACCGAATCATCTGGAATCAAGTATGGCGTTTGAATGTATAAGTAATCTTGGGCTGTTGAAATAATTTTTTGATAGCCCCGCTTGATTGATTGCCGCTCGCTATCCGGACCAGATGAAACGATTTGCATCTTCGTCTTTCCATGTCCTTCAAAGACTGGAAAATATTTCTTTTCAAATTCAAAGCGTTTCTTCGTTGTCCGCCGACAAGTTGTATTCCAATCCATCATAAACCGCGCCTGCATTTGAATAACTGCCATGCCGTATACCCGCATGTGTGTATCACGCCAGTAACCATATTTTTCAAGTCGACCCAAATATTGATCACCAATATTAAATCCGCCAATATATCCGGTCTTGCCATCAATAATTACTAACTTACGGTGATCATGATAGTTTAATCGCGGAGTTGTGATAATTTGTTTTTCAGAACTTGAAATGAAACCTTGTGCTTCGCCGCCAAGTTCTTCTAACTTCTTGAAAAATTTATAATTTGTTCCGCTTGATCCCCACATATCATAAAGTACCCGCACTTCTACGCCGCGCGCAGCCGCATTTTCTAATGCATGTAATACTTCATGACCAATGTCATCTGCGTAGAATGTATAAAATTCCACATGAATACTTTCTTGTGCACTTTTAATGTCTGCTAACAAAGAATCAAAGAAATCTTGCCCGTCAGTAAATAATTTCGTTTGATTATTTGTAGTTAAATATGCACCTTCAGATTCTAAAAATAGATGCTCCAGTTCGCGTTCCTGCTGCGTACTGTGCTTATCCAAATCCCTCTTTTGCCACATTTCTTTTTGACGTTTAGTTAATGAATTGATAACTTTTTCCTGTTCTTTCTGGATGGTAAAAATTTTGTCGTGCGAAATTTTACGTCCAACAAACAAGTATAAAATGAAACCGAAAATTGGAATAAAGACCAATACCAGTAACCATGCCCAAGTAGTTGAAATGTCGCGTTTTTCATGAAATACCGTAATAATTGCGGCTAATAAGTTCAATAGCCAAACAATAAGTACAATAAACCCAAACGTTTGCAAAAATTGCCTCTCCTTTACTGTAAAATCTGTATATTATTATTTTACCAAAAGGGAAACATTCCTGAAACCAAGTAACTGAGCATTTTAAAAATTATTTGTTTTCTTTGTTATTTTTATCATCATTTTGTTGTGGAACTGGCCCGCCTTGTCCCGGATTGTCCAAAATATATTTTTGAATCAAATCTACAATTTGCTGATTTTGTGGTAAATCTGAATGTTCGGCATCCACTCCAGTAACCGTCACTTCAGTATAATGTTTGACCTGGCCTTGATAAACATATTTTTCGGCTTCCACACTATTTAAAGGTACTAAGCCGTCTGAATCATAATTTTCAGTTCCAGCAACTGAATAAACTGTAAGATTCTTAGGAATTTTCTTCTTCGCTTTGATAAAATCAGCTAACATCTGAGTCTTATATTTCAAATTCGATTCACCAAAGTTAAATGGCGAACCGATTGTCATCAAGCTAGTCATTCGGACATCATAATTATCATAATATTTTTCCAAAAATGCAGTATAAACTAATCCGCCATTAGAATGTCCAATTGCTTTATAGTTATTAAAATAATATCGCTTTTGCAACGACTTGAATGCCGCATTAAACATCTTTGCCTGCTCTAAAATATTGCTGTAACCATCATGATTATTTTGAAAACCAACAACGATAATCGGCTCATTATCACCAGAGCGAATCTTACCGTAGTATTTAATTTTGCCGTCATTAAATACTTTGACTTTTAACAAACTATGATTTTGATGATCCTTTTCATTCAATAATTTCACCATATCATCAAAGCGATTGACCGTGGCTGAACTTCCTGGAATCATAATCACTGGTGACAGCCGTGAATTTTGCCATCGTCCTAAATCATGAATATTTTTCTTTGTCCAAAGATAAGATGGAATCGCCAAAATTGTTAAAATCACAACGGCCACAATCAAAACTATTCGACTTCGTTTTCGATTAACTTTCATTTTTATTCCCCACTATTTATCCAGATTGATTCGTTGCTGTTCCATTTCAGTTTCAATTTTTTCTGATAATTTAACAAATGGAGTATAGATAATTACATCAATCATAATTACCAGTACTCCAACCAGCAAAGCAACAAAGTTTCCACCCGTTCCAATAAATGCATTCAATACACTTGGCGTTTCTAGCGGCGTAGGATATGTGACTGGTGGCATAATTTTCAGATAAATCGCCAACGCTGCAATCAACATGTTGACTACCGGCGTAAGCACAAATGGAATCAAATAAACCACATTAAACATTACTGGCGCACCTAATAAGATCGATTGATTAGTGTTGAATAACACTGGAAAAATCGACCAGCGTGCAACTTTATGATACCGTGAAGTTCGCGCCACAATGATAATCGCAATTACCAATGCTAAAGTCGAACCTACTCCGCCAAAAGTCCCAAAACTGTGATACAACGTGGTTTGAGTATATTTGTATGGAACATTCCACGCACTATTATGTTTTAACGCATAAGTTGAATCCGCAATCGCAGCCGGATCCGAATTATAGATCTGCTGTGCCTTATATGGACCACTAAGCCCCATCCATGCTAAAAAGCTTGACCATGCACCTAACAAAACTGTCGATAGTAAACCATGCTTCTTAGACGACAAGTTTTGATAGTAAGCTGAGATTGCTGTTGGAACTTGATACCGGTACAATTGCAAAATCAGTTGGTTAATTAAAATTGCCAGCGTTAACGTAATCAATATTGGTAAAATCGTATGATATGCGCGATCAAAGCCTTGCATTTCAACTTGAGTTTCGTCTTTGTGCTCTGCATAGCGTTGCACTAAATGAAAAATTTGACCCGTAGCATACCCGACAACAATGCCGATAAAGAGTCCTTGAATACCCATCAATCGCGTATTCACAGCAAATTTCAAAAATGTTTGGGTATCATATTGCTGCTGAATTGGCTGCAAAGCAATCAATAGAAAGGCAATCATGCCTGTCATGCCTGACATTTCAATATTCTTTCGATAAATACGTGCAGTATGAACTGCTGCTTGATAAGCTGCCAAGACCGCAATAATTTTGACAGTTAACATGCTGAACGCTGAAAACATCGACCGAATCCGTGCCACATGCGGCAGCCATTTTGTAATATAAAAAATATTTCCAATAAAACCAGCACTCGACAAAATCGACACATTAATAACTGAAGCAATGCTGCCCAATGCAGCAAATGGGAACAGCATAATCATCGTTTGCCGAACTACCCTTACAAATGAGTTTTGGGAAGTTTTAATCCCGAAACGAACTAATTTTTGGGGAAATTCCATCTATAAATACCTGATTTCTTATTTATTAACTTAATTATACAATTAAAAATACCTTGAACCTACTATCTGCATAAAAAATTCAGTAAATTCAAGGTATATTCAAATATTATTTTTTTAATGACGATTTAAAGCCTTAAAATGATATTTCTTTGAAGCGTAATCATGGTGATAAAGCGGATTGAAGAACCCCATATACATCAATTCATCACCGCCGTAAATTTTTTTCGTTTCTAAATCTTGATACTGTTTATTCGGATCCAAGTTCACCAGTTTAGTAATTGTGGATAATGGTTGTGCACTGCTCATAGTTTGGAAAGTATCCACAACCACTTCATTTTGGTCCGGTGAAACAAACATCCAAGCACAGCCGTTATCCTCAAATGGACTAGTCAATCGGTAAAAGTCACCAAATTGAATTAAATGCCGCACACTTTTGTACCATTCAACTTGCTTTTTGACTTCAGCCTGTTCTTCTGCACTCATTTGAGTCAAATCTAATTCATACCCAAAAATCGCACTCATTGCACAAGTTGCTCGTGTTTCCAGTGAAGTAATTCGACCAGTTTGTTGATTAGGTGCCACTGATACATGGGCAGTCATTACTGATGGCGGATATACCAATGAGGTTGCGTATTGAATCCGTTGACGTGCAACTGCATCCGTATTATCACTAGTCCATGTTTGTGGCATGTAGTACGTAATTCCCATATCGAAGCGACCGCCGCCGCCTGAACAACCTTCAAAAAGAATATCTGGGAAATCAGCAGTTAATTTTTCTAACATTGCATATAAGCCTAATACATAGCGGTGATATACTTCACCTTGTTGATCAGCCGGCAGGGCTTGTGAATAAATATCTGACAAATGCCGATTCATATCCCATTTGACATAATCAACCGCATTTTCACGCAAAACCTTTTCAACTTGATTAATGATATTTTCGCGGACATCTTCACGAGTCAAATCTAACAAATATTCATTTCGTGATGGCGATGGTGCTCGATTAGGAACTTGCATCAAATAGTCTGGATGTTCCCGATATAAATCAGAATCAAAGGAAATCATTTCAGGTTCAAACCATAAACCGAATTTCAATCCTTGATCATGCACATAATCTACGAAGTGTCGTAATCCATCTGGAAACTTCCGCTTATCAACATACCAATCACCCAAGGATGAATTATCATCATCACGGTGACCAAACCAGCCGTCATCCAAAACAAACATTTCAATGCCTAATTTTTTCGCGTCATCCACAATTGGCTTCAACTGATCTTCAGTAAAGTCCATGAAAGTTGCTTCCCAGTTGTTAACTAAAATTGGCCGGTCCATGTTTTGGAAACGACTGCGGACAATTCGCTCTTTAATTAAGTGATGGAATGTTTGACTCATGCCATTTAATCCAGTTGGTGAATATACCATAACTGCTTCTGGAGTTTGAAATGTTTCATGTGCCTTTAATTTCCAACTGAAATTGTAATCATTAATTCCTGCAACGACTCTGGTTTGTTGAATTGGATCGCGTTCAACTTCAAATTTGAAATTGCCAGAATAGATCAAACTAAACCCATATACATCGCCTTGGTCTTCAGTGGCATCGGGAGACGTTAAAGCGATAAAGTTGTTCATTTGGTGACTAGTTGATCCCCGCCGGCTTTCAAAACTGCGTAAACCGCGATTCAACCGTGAACGTTCCATTTGTCGTTCAGAAGCATGTGCTCCAGGTAAATTAATTACATCGAATTTTTGATTTGGAAAATCAATTTGCATTGAAGCAATCTTTTTCAAAAAGACTTCATTATCACTTTGATTTTCAACTTTGACTGAACGGGTAACTAATGCTCGATCTTCGTAGATAGTGTACAGCAAGTCTAATTTCATTTGAGTAACTTCATCTCTCAAAGTTACAATCAATGTTTGGGCTTCACTGTCATTTTCAGTAAATGCACTTGGAAGTCCGTCTAACATTGGTTTTCCAGCTTGAATTTCATATGAATCAAACTGGAAGCGACTGCTATATGAACCATCTGCCTGACGTACAATCACTGCAGGTGTCCGATAGTCATCAATTCCGCTTGAGCTATATTCCTGCAACAATGTGTCAGGTGAAAATGTCCGATCTAACGAACCAGGTAAGTTACCAGAAAAGCCGCGATCCGCACGTTGATATTTCATTAAGCCGTGATATTGCTTTACTCGTTTACCAAAGTACAAGTGGCTTAATAATCCGCCTTCTTCTACTTGGAAAATATACGAAATCAAGTCATTATGCAAATGGAATGTCTTTGTGTTCTCGTCAAATTCAACTAAATTAGTCATTTATGTTTCCCCTTTCGCACAAAGTAAGCGCTTTCTGATTACATGATTTATGATAACAAAATAGCAAGGTCAAATGCAACCTTGCCGTGAATATTGGAAAAGGAGAAATTAAACACTTTCTAATTTTATCAAGAAAATTTTTCTCTTTTTTACAAATTGAAAATTAGTAATTTTAATATTGCAACTTTCTGCTTTGCATATGCACGATCGTCCTTAACTTTATTAGCTATTGTTTGAATCGGCTCTTTCATCCTGCCTTTTAATCGCTGCCTTCAACATAAATGGTGCGGCCAGCGTCGTCAAAATTATCACGAAAATCACACCAGAGTAGAATTCTGACGATAACAAATGTGCTTGAAAGCCAATCTGTGCAATAATCAATGCCATTTCACCACGTGATACCATTCCTGAACCAATAATATTCATTGAATCAAAGTTCATCCCTAGCATCTTGGCACCTAAACCGCATCCAAGCCATTTAGTTAACAATGCTAATAACGTCAATGGGATGATGAACAATAAATCATCAATAAAACCTTTAAATGTCATGTTTAATCCAATGCTGACAAAGAACATTGGAATGAACACTGCATACCCAATCGGTTCGATATTGGAATCAACTTCTTTTTTATATGGAGTTTGTGCAATTGCGACTCCTGCGAAAAATGATCCCACAACATCGCTTAAGCCGACTTGTTCTGCCAACCATGCCATACTCAAGCATAAAACCAATGACATCAAAACTACTGAAGATGAAATTGACAACATTTCGCCAATTTTCATCATCTTTGGAGCAATCCATTTGAATAAAAAATAAATCACTACAAAGTAAGCTGCATCCAATAAGAAACTCATTCCAAGGCTGCCCGATTGATGTCCGCCTTGTGCACTGGCAACATTACTAAACATGCTGACTAACACACTTAAGATAATCACCGAAATAATATCATCAATAACGGCCGCCCCTAAAATCGTAGTCCCTTCCTTGGTATTTAATTTTTTCAATTCTTTCAACACTTCAACCGAAATTGAAACCGAAGTAGCTGAGAATGTTACCCCTAAAAAAATTGCCTGTTCATTATTAAAATGGAATAATTTACCAAAGAAATAGACAAGAACAATTGGAAAAATCACACCGCTAATCGCGACTGCAGTTGCCGGTTTTAGATATTTTTTAAGCATTCCTAAGTCACTTTCTAACCCAGCAATAAACATCAAAATAATTACACCAATTTCAGAAAAGAAGTGCATGAAGGCATTTTGATGAATCCAGCCTAACACTGCTGGGCCAAGCAAAATGCCGACTAATAACTGGCCAATTACTGCTGGAATCCCTATTCGCCGACTAAAATGCCCTGCAAATGCCGTGGTGATCAAAACTAAACTTAATGTGCCTAAGAATTCCAAAATGGAACCTTCCTTTCTTTCTCATCTCATAAAAAAAGAGAGTTTGCCTCAGGGTGACAAACTCCGCTCCGAACAAATATTACGCTTTTTATTGTACCATGTTGCCATTATTTTGTCATGTCAGGATATCATATTTCCGCAAAGAATATGCTTTCAAATGCCGTCATCATCCGTCTATGTTATACTAAGACTAATCCGAAATGGGAGGAAAATAATATGAAAATTAACCAATTTGCTAGGGTCGATGCGCCCTTAGATGTTAAGATTCAAGAATTAAAAAAGATTAACTTTTATCCTGAACAAGCCGAAAGTTTGAGCTTAAATCAACTTTACTTATATTTTTTAGAAAAAGCATTGATTGAGGCTGACAGTCAAGCTGTATTAACGCAAAAATTGCATGGTTTATTAGCAACTTCAACTCGTGATTTATATGATTACTTAGCTGAAAATGAAATTAACACAACTGTCTTTTATGCGGTTGCAATGCAATTACTAGAATTCGAAGTTGGTGTTGATTTCGATATCGATCAACCATTAAAGAAAATGGATGAATATCATTTATACCATCATTCGGTCATTAGTACCAACCAAGATTTGATTAATGCTTGGTACTATTTACTTTGTACTCACACTAAAAATGGGCGAACATATCTGGATACCTTGGCTGCTAAAGGCTACTTTGTGCCATTCTGGGGAATGAACATCTCAGACAAACCATTAATTTTTAATGGCAAGGCTCAACCGGTTTTTGATACTTCAAAATTAATCCGGGAGGTCGTTTACGTCGAATCATCCCTTGATACCGATCATGATGGCAAGCGGGACTTATTAAAAGCAGAAATCATTCGGCCTGTCGATACTGAATTGGGTTTAAAAGTGCCGGCCTTATACACTGCGAGTCCATATAATCAAGGGACAAACGACCACGCAGCAGATCAAATGATGCACAATGTCAACGTTCCTTTGAAACATAAAGAACCTAATAATTTAAGTTACTCAGATATTGAATATCATGCAGAAGAACCTGATTTACCTCCTGCACGCAAAGTTAATGGTGAATCTAAAGCAGCCGAAGAAACATTTGGTCATGCTAAATCCGTTACACTGAATGATTATTTTCTTGCACGGGGCTTTGCCGTTGTATATGCTGCGGGAATCGGCACAATGGATTCCGATGGTGAACGGACTTGCGGTTCAAAGGAAGAAACATTGTCCACTACCGCAATCATTGAATGGTTAGCTGGAAAACGCAAAGCCTTCACAAATAAAACCGATAACATCGAAATCAAAGCTTGGTGGTGTAATGGTTCAGTTGCCATGACTGGTAAATCATACTTAGGAACTTTAGCAACTGCTGCCGCAACTACTGGAGTAGAAGGATTAAAGACAATTATTTCTGAAGCCGCAATTTCAAGCTGGTATGACTATTATCGCGATGGCGGTTTAGTTATCGCTCCCGGCGGCTTTCCTGGCGAAGATGCTGATATCTTGGCTGAAGAATGTTTTAGTCGGCAAAAACAAGCCGGTGATTATCTCAAGTGCAAAGCACAATTTAACAAAGATTTAGCACAAATTAAGCATGATCAAGATCGTAACACTGGTGATTACAATCAATTCTGGGATGCTCGCAATTATTTGAAAGACATTGGCAACATTAAGTGCGACGTTATCATGGTTCACGGGTTAAATGACTGGAATGTCAAACCGCGCAACGTCTACAACTTATACCGTGAATTAGATAAGCTGCCTGTCCACAAGAAGCTTTTCTTGCACCAAGGACAGCACATCTATATCAACAATTTCCAATCATTGGATTTCACCGACATGATGAACTTATGGTTAACTAACAAATTGTATGGTGTTGAAAATCACGCCAACGAATTATTACCTGATGTTTGCGTTCAAGATAATAGCACTGAAGAAACTTGGCATACCTTCTCTGGTTGGCACACAGAAATGCCGATTAAACACAAATACCATTTTGCAGTTGACCAATTAACTGAAGAAGCGGGTCAAGAAATAAGTGAAAGTTTCTCCGATCAATTACCTGATAAAGATTTTCAATTTTATCAAAAGAACTGGAATCAATGGCGAGCTGATTTATTAAGTAGTGATAATCAAAAGTTGCAAGCCAATCGATTAATTTATAAAACTGATAAATTGGCAAACGATATCTACTTGCAAGGCTGCCCGCATGTTAAATTACGCGTAGCAAGCAACCAAGATAAAGGAATGTTAAGCTTCATGCTCGTTGATTTTGGAAAAGCCAAACGCTTAGGCGAAGTTCCTGCAACTTTAGGAATCAAAGCATTGGATGCCGGCTATCACTGGCAAGAAGATGATTTGAAAGAATTCAAATTAACTAAAGAAACTCCATGGAAAATGATCACTAAAGGTCACATTAACCTGCAAAATCGCGAGCATCCATGGAAAACAGATGACTTGAAACCAAATGAATTCTATGATGTTGAACTTGATTTACAGCCAATGTTCTACCACCTGCTTAAAGGTCACCAGTTAGGTTTAGTAATCTATTCAACTGACATGGAAATGACCGTTCGTGGCAACGAAGACTTGCAATACACTTTGCAATTGAATAATTGCCAATTAGATGTTACTTATGAAGAATTATAATTAATTTAGATATAAAAACAGGCATGTCGTAAAAAAAAGCTGAACGAATTACGTAGGATTAATTCGGAGGTTTTTAAATTTACAGACATGTCTGTTTGTTTTGGAACCCGATTATGCAGATACAAAAATAGAGGTTGGACTTATGTCACAACCTCTTTGTTATAATCAAATCACAAATGATGTTCCTATTTTTTAGTTTCTCTTCCGCTTGTATCCTAAGCCAAAACTTGCAAGTACTGCTGAGATACCTAATGCAATTTCGCCGAATAAGCTTGTGTTTTCAGTTTGTTCACCAGTTTGTGGCATTGAACTTGCCATCTTCTTATCAGCAGTCTTTGTTTCTGCTGCTTGTAATTCTGGAGTAACAACATCAGCTTTAACTACATTTGAATTATGTTTTCTAAGTGTATAATTATTGCCAATTTCTGCTGTATTCATTGGATGACTTACATTAGTTGTTTCCATCTCAGTAGTTGCTGAACTTGCTTGATTGTAAGCTTGTTCTGCACGTGCTAATTGACTATTGGCATTTGCAAGTGCTTGCTTAGCTGATGCTAAGTTCTTTTTAGCAGTTTCAAGAGTTTTCTTAGCTTGTTCTAATTTAGCAGGTGCATTCTTATAGTCATTCATTGTATTTTCAAGATTACTCAATTTCTTCTCATCATTAGCGAGTTGAGCTTCATCTTTAGCTAACTTGTCCTTTAAGCTGTTAAGTTTGTCGTTTGCTTGGTCATAAGCCGTTTGAGCAGTCTTAACATCTTGTTGAGCATTTGCTAAATCTTTTTCATCATTAGCAAGTTTCTTTTGTGCTTCTGGTAATAACTTAGCAGCATTTGCTTGTTCTGCTTCGTCATTTTGAAGTTGCTTTTGATCATTAGCCAATGAAGCTTGATCATCTGATAATTTCTTTTGAGCATTTGCTAAAGTCGTATTAGCATTATTTAATGCTTGGTTAGCACTATCAGCAGAACTCTTAGCTTGATTATAAGCATTTTGAGCTTGATTTACTTGGTTTTGATCTTGTTCAACAACACTATTAGCCTTGTTTAATTCACTTTGAAGTTTGCTTTGTTGTTCTTCAAGCTTCTTTAAATCTGATGATTGCGAGTCTGCAATATTATATTGTGAGATTGAACCTGTACCAAAATCAAAGTGAATATTACCAAATTTATCAATAGCAACACCCAAGCCTTCATCTTTCCGACCTGAAGTATTTGCTGTTTCTTGAGCATGACCCCAATTCTCTGTAGCATCGTTAAACAAGAAACTCTTTACAGCATCATATACGTCTTCTTTAACTGTGTTCATCGTATATTTCTTTGAAAGATTAAAGGATTCTGTAGGCCACCAAGGTCCTAAGTTTTCTCCAAACCACATTAAACTACTATCATTATTGAATGTATTGCTCAATGCAGAAGCATCATGACCTGAACTTACACCATCTTTATATGCATCAGCAGCGATTTGATTAGCAAAATCAATCATATGCGTATTTGCACTTACAGTTGGTTCACCCATTTGTTGGCGAACCTGATTTATTAAATCAGCTGCATATTCAGTGATTTCTTCTTGTTGTTCTTTTGTTAAGTTAGTAGGATCAACATTGTAATTATCTTTATCATTAGGAACAAAATCATTAATATTCATTCCTGTATTGGCAACCGTATCAGAAATATTGCCATTTGATAATGCTTGCGAAGTATAACCTGTTGGAACCTTGATTCCATTTGTTAACGATTGAATTTGACTATTTACGTTATTCAAATCATTTTGAATTGAATTAGCTTTATTTTTATCGTTATTTAATTTATTTTGGGCGTTGTCTAATGAACTTTGAGCACTTTGTTCTTTTGAGTTAGCATCATTAGCATTCTTTTGTGCTGTCTGTTGTGCTTGCTTATCTGAATTTACTTGTGATTGGTCATTAGCAACATTTTGTTTATCTTGTGCGACCTTATTCTTATCGTTATTTACAACTGAACCAATGTTTTGTAATTTACTTACTTGATCCTTATCAGCATTAACTTGACTTTGTGCTTGGCTTTCTTTGCTTTGAGCATTTATTAAGTCTTGTTTCTTTTGATCTGTAACTGATTGTTGTGAACTTACAGCTGATTTATCTGAAGCAACTGTTTGTTTGTCTTGATTTACTTTGCTTTGTTGTGAAGCGATTTGACTTTGAACAGTATCAGTGTTCTTGTTAGCTTCATTAACTGTGTTTTGAGCTGAGTTCACATCAGCTTGTGCTTGATTTACTTGATTTTGTGACTTGTTAACGTTTACTTGAGCAGCAACCGTTTTTGAAGAATTTGCCTTTTGTACTTCCTGTGTTGTATTAGTTTTCACAGTATCAGCATTTGCTGTAGTATTTACCGCCATCCCTGTGGCAGCTACAGCAGTTCCTAATGCAATTGATGTGAGTACCTTTTTATTTTTCATTATATAAACCCTCTTTTTTATTTTTTGTTTTCAAGAAGGAATTTTACCCCCCCATTTTCGAAAAAGTCAATCTGCATTTACGAACATTTCTTACTTATTATCGCACTATTTGTTATCTATTTTTGTTAATTATTCATAAATGTTGAAAAAATAAGTAAACATTAACCTAAAACACCAACTTAAATATTCCATTTATTTCGAATATCAGTTAAAATATTTTAACATTATCTAAGTTATCAATTTCTTAACTATTTAAAAACTAAATTAAAAAGACTGCGACATTTGCCACAGTCTTGTTGCTATCTCAATATAAAACCAACTTATTATATTAAACAAACACATTATTTTTATTAATTAATCTTCATTTCTTGATATCTCAATATCCTTATAAACGTCCAGATGACCGGCTGTTGTTAAGAATGTAGCGCCTGCCATGCCTTGTTCATGCATTGGTAAACCTTTTACCACGGCAGGATTTTCCAAATCATTGCCGCGCACTGCTGCAATCGTAATCGTTGGTGCCGTAATTGCCTTCAACGACAGGTCACCGACATCCGTGGTCAATTTAAAGTCTCCAGTAACTTTAAAATTACGAACGCGGACATCGCCACTTCCTAGGGTGATCAAACCATCGTGCATTTCCATATTAATCATCTTCAAGTCGCCTTCGTTAATTGAAGCCGTGATATTATCCAACAAATTGACTTGATCAATCATTACAGATCCTGTTATATCATCTAAGATCATTTTTTGAATATCAGTCATTTTCATCACTAAATTGCTATCCTTGGAAGCCATCTTGAATTGTTCAATCTTTGAATATGCAATTGTAACTGCACCCGAACCAGTTGTTAAACTCAATTCTGGCAAGGTAACATTGCTAACTGCCACATCGCCTGAATTTACTTTAGCCGTTAATTTTTCAAAATTTTTCTTTGGCAATGATACTTCCAAGCGGCGTTTCCCAATCATAAACTTGAATGCCATAGAATGCTTCCAACCCTTTAAGCCGCGTTTTTCTTTAATTTTCAATGTCGTTCCGTCTTGCTTTAATTCCAAACGTGCATGGTCATTCTTTTCATCATAATAAATGATTCCGGGATGCTCATCTTGTCGGATTACCAAGTCTGTTCCTGTTAAATCAATCACTAACTTCTTAAATTGATCAACATCAAATACATGTGCGAATTGCTTTTTATCAAACACACTATCACCCTCTCGTAAATTCAATTTTCTGCTTCAATTCCATTATAACATTAAGCACAGATTAAAAATTAGTGCTACAATTAAATTAATTTAATATGAAATTAGGTGAATTTAATGCGTGAAGGAACAAAAATCATTACATTAGATAATGGTTACCACATTTGGACACATACAACAGGTCAAGGCGACATCAAGTTACTTTGCTTGCACGGTGGACCTGGCGGCAACCATGAATATTGGGAAAACTTTGGGGAAGAATTATCTGATTTGGGCGTTCAAGTTACAATGTACGACCAATTAGGTTCATGGTACTCAGACCAACCAGATTATTCAGATCCTGAAATTGCTGAAAAATATCTTACATATGATTACTACCTTGAAGAATTAGAAGAATTACGCCAAAAATTAGGATTAGACAACTTCTACTTGATTGGTCAATCATGGGGCGGTGCCTTAGCCATGATGTACGCTTTGAAGTATGGCCAACACTTGAAAGGGTTAATTATTTCATCAATGGTTGATAACATCGATGAATACTTGGAACGCATCAACTACTTGCGTGAAAAGACATTAACACCCGAAGCAGTTGCATACATGAAAGAATGCGAAGCTAAGAACGACTTAGACAATGCTCGTTACCAAGGCTATGTTGATGTCTTAAACCGTGAATACGTTGATCGCCGTCAACCAGAAGCTATTCGCCACTTAGTAGCCACAATGGCAACTCCTGTATACAATGCTTTCCAAGGTAATAACGAATTCGTTGTTACAGGCAAGTTAAAAGAATGGGATATTCGCGATCGGATGAAAGACA
This sequence comes from Candidatus Ligilactobacillus excrementigallinarum, assembly GCA_019114385.1. Lineage (GTDB taxonomy): Bacteria > Bacillota > Bacilli > Lactobacillales > Lactobacillaceae > Ligilactobacillus > Ligilactobacillus excrementigallinarum. Next base: position 31,379 of record DXFP01000007.1, read on the forward strand.
TTAAAGTTCCTACATTGTTAACTTTTGGTGAACACGAAACTATGCCGCTTAAGTCAGCACGTCGGATGGCTGCAGATATTCCACACGCTCGGTTGGAAACAACTCCTGGCGGCGGCCATCACCACATGATGGATAATCCTCCTGTATACTTCGCTCACTTGAAGAAGTTCTTGCATGACGTTGAGACAGATAATTTTAACGATTAAAATACGTAAAGCTTAAATCAATCGTGATGTAAACGACTAATATGTCAACTAATCTCCCTAACTATCACCTTTATGATAGCTAGGGAGATTTTTTCAACTCTTCTTTGCTTTGCACTTTTATTAACGAATTATTTCGCTTTAATGAAAACTATTCACATTACTTTCAAAAGTGGTAAAATATTTTTGTTTATATAGTATTGGAGAGTTTTATAATGAAGAAAAAATTATTATCAGGAAGTTTTTGGATGATGATGGGCAGTATCCTATCTCGGATACTTGGAATCATCTATTTAATTCCTTGGTTAATGATGATGGGGAGTCTGGAACAGCGAAATGCGGCTCAAGCCATTTTTAACTCGGCTTACACGCCATATGCATTGTTCTTGGTTTTAAGCCAATCAGGATTTCCGTCGTCCATTGCGCGTCAGATTGCGGAATATAATAGTGAAAATAAATTTCGCAACAGTTTACGTGTCTTTAAGTACGGTATGATGGTTATGCTGGGAATGGGAATCATTTCCGGGGTTATTTTCTGGGTAACTGCCCCATGGATTGCCGCTACTAGTCCGGTTGTCTCAGTTAAGGCCACTACCATTACTATTCGGTGCTGTGTGCCAGCATTGGTTATCTTACCGCCAATGAGTCTGATTCGAGGATTTTTCCAAGGTAACTCTGATATGCAGCCATACGGAATTTCACAATTATGGGAACAATTGATGCGGGTAATCTTCATCATTGCAACCACATTTGTAATTATGGAAGTCTTTCACGGCAGTTACTTGAAAGCTGTTAACTATAGTACATTTGCTGCTTTTGTGGGTGCGGTATTTAGTTTACTTTACTTGGTATACCACGGATTTAAGAAACGCAATGAATATCGTGAAATGTATGATGCCAGTTTACCGGCAGATAACAATCACATTCCAACGATTTTCAAAAATATCATTCATGATGCGATTCCGTTCGTTGTCATTGGTTCTGCAATTACGATTTTCCAATTTGTCGATCAAATGACCTTTAAGACTATTTCCGTCAACTTGATGGGAATGCCACTGAAAACCGCACGTGACTTATTCACATACTTCTCAGCTAATCCAAACAAGATTACTGCGGTAGTAATTTCACTGACAACAGCAATCTCAGAAACTTCTTTGCCACTGCTTGCCCAAAAGCAAAGCCGCAAAGAAACAGGAAGTGTATTATCGCAAAACATCGAATTAAACTTAGCCTGCTTGATTCCAGCATCGATTTTACTGGCAATCTTGTCATGGGAAGTCAATGGCATCTTCTTTGATTTCCAAAAACTTGGTTCTCAATTAATGTCATTCGCCCTGATCAACAGTATTATCTTGGCATTATTCATGAACTTCTTTACTGCAGTTCAATCAATGGGCTTTCAACGTTACGCGGTTAAGAAATTCGGTGTCGGTATCCTATTAAAGATTGCATTGCAAACTCCTGCAATCTACTTCTTCGGTGCATTCGGTCCTACATTAGCAACTTCCGTAGCCTTCGGATTGGTTACATTAGATGTTTACTTAATGTTACGCCGGAATTATATTCAAAAAGGCCAACTTAAATACGCTTCTAAGATTTTGAAGATTAATATTGTTTTACTCGCAATTACCTTCATTATCAATAAATTGATTAAAATCTTCTTTATACCAGAATCAAAAATCAGTGCCTTTATCTACTGTGTAGTAATTGCTGGAGCATTTGGTATCGCCTACCTAGCAGCTTTAAAGAAGACCAATTTATTAGGCGTCATCTTTGGTACAACTGAAGATGATAGTGCTCAAACTGATGAAGATATTATCTTAGAACCAGCTGCTGATTTTGAGTTGCAAAATGATGAACAAGCAGCCGGTGAACACTTTGCACCAGAAGATTTAAATGCTCCGCTTAAAAATGATAATCAAACAGAAGAAACATCCGTTTCAACACGGAAAGAAGATTATAAGAAGAAACGCAAATCTAGAAAGCCAAAAGGCAAACACTTTGCATAATAAGTAATTTAGAAGATGTAACAAAACACCAAAAACGGGCATACTGTAAGAAAAAATGAACATGTCTGTTTTGGAATCTGATTATGCAAAGATAAAAATAGAGATTGGACTTATGTCGCAATCTCTATTTTTTTACAAAAAAATCCCCCACGAAGATAACTTCATGGAGGAATTAAAGGTTTGTATCTGTTTATAGTGAACTTCTATAAACACTCATCATTATAACGCCTGAATGTTCAATTTCCAATAATAAAAAGCAACATAATATGTATTTTCGTTAAACAAAATATGTTTCAATCAGCGTTTTATCAAACCTTCTATTTTTTCATGTCCAAAATCGTATATGCATGCTTTCCATTATATGGATGGCGGTTGGTCGAAAATTCAAGCGGCTCCCCATTTTCCAAATAAACGGTTTGCTGAATCTGTAAAATGGGATCGTTTTTCTTTGATTTTAAATATTTTAAATCATCTTCATTAGTTTTTTCCGCTGAAATCCTTCGAAAAGCACTGCCGATTTTCAATTTCAAATCTTTTTGAATGTATTCATAAAGTGAGTGATGCAGAATATTTTCATTTAATCCAGGAACTAATCTTGCAGAAAGAAAAGTATGTTCGAAAACATACGGTTCACCTTCAACGATTCGCAATCGTTTGATTTCATAAATCGGGTCTGTACTTTTGACCTTTAATTGATCTTGCAAAGTTTTGGTCGGGAAAACCACATCAAACTTGACGACCTGACTTTCAATCTTTTCGCCTAACTCCTTTGTTAATCCTGCATATTCATTAAATGGCAAAGTATCCCGCTGATCAGCTGCGTTTTGCCGCACATACGTCCCTGATCCACGCTTTGAGTATAAAAATCCTTCATATGACAACATATCTAAAGCCTTTTTAACTGTCATCCGACTAGCATTAAATTCATTTGCTAATGCATTTTGATCAGGAATCGCCTTGCCATTTTGATATGTTCCATCTTTGATACGTTTTTTAATAATATTAAAAATTTGCTTATACTTTGCTTCTGCCATTATTCTCACTTCCCCAGAGTATCTTTAATTTACAAAAAAGAGGCACAATGCCCCTTTCAAGTTACTTGTTTGCTTTCTTAGCTTCTTCCATTGCTAACAACAAGCAGCCTGTAATTCCTGCATCATCGCCTAATGCGCAGTGAACGATGTATTCATCTAAATCAGGTGTCTTGATGTAGCCGTTCATTAATTTCTTAAATTCTTCACGAATCATTGGGAAGAGTTGTTCTTGTTTTGAAACTCCACCACCAAAAATAATTTTTTCAGGTGACAAAATTAAAGTGTAGTCCATGCAAGCTTGAGCTAAGTAATAAGCCACAATTTGCCAGTCTTTGTCATCTTTAGGAATATCATATGCTTTAACACCGTGGTGCCGTGCTTCGATTGCAGGACCAGCTGTCATTCCTTCCAAGCAGTCGTGATGATATGGGCATAAGCCTTCAAAAGTATCTTCTGGGTGGCGCCGTAACAAGATGTGGCCCATTTCTGGATGACCGTAACCTTCAAGCAGCTTGCCATTGACAACACCACCACCGCCAACGCCAGTTCCTACTGTTAAATAAACACAACTTTCTTTACCTTGAGCTGCGCCACGTTTTAATTCGCCGTATGCAGCAACATTAACGTCCGTTGTCCACACATATGATACGTCGAAGCGTTTCTTCATTTCACCTAAGAAGTCATAATTTGCCCAGCCTTTCTTAGGCGTGGTTGTAATGTAACCGTATGTATCAGAATTTCTATTAACATCGATGGGACCAAATGAGCCGATTCCAATTGCTTCCACTGGATTTTCTTCAAAGAACTTGAAAACTTCCGCCATTGTTTCTGCAGGAACAGTTGTTGGAATCTTAACTCTCTTCAAAATATTTAAATCTTCATCGCAAACTGCACAAACAAATTTTGTACCGCCTGCTTCAATCGCACCATATAATTTACTCATTGCAATAATCTCCAATTCTTATAAAAGTAATCGCTTTCTTTATTTTACTGCAAATCCCTTGCAAATAAAAGTGGATTTATCTTTTATTTTAAATCATTCAAAAAATCAGTATAATAAATATTAGAAAATCACAGAAAGAAGGATTACTATGCGGGTAAGACGCATTGATCATATTGTTTTAACCGTCAGCAACATCGAAAAAGCCACACGATTCTACCACGAAGTTTTCGATATGCCAGTCATTGAAGACCAAACTGACGAAAATGTAACGACTTTACGCTGCGGACATCAATTGATTCGCTTACAAAAAGCCGACCGCCCAACTGATTTAAAAGCTAAGAATCCAACCATTGGGGCAGCCGACTTATGCATTGTCGTTGGCGATGATATTGAAGATGTTGAAAATCACTTGAAAAGTTACTTTGTAAATATTGTTGAAGGACCTGAAAAGAAATTGGGTTCTGAAGGTGAAATGACATCGATTTACATTACCGATGATGATCAAAACTTGATTGAAATTTCATCATATAAAAAGTAAAAAATAGAGGCTGTGACATAAGTCCAGCCTCTATTTTTATCTCTGCATAATCAGAAAGAACATGTTCACAAGTTTTAAAACTTCTGAACCAATCCTACATAATTTATACATTCTTTTCTTACAATTTATCCGCTCTTTAAGTTTTGTCACACTCTCATTTTTCTAACCAGCCACCATCAATCGGCACAGCTGTTCCATGAATGTAATCTGCTCGCGGACTAGCTAAAAACATAGTTAATTGTGCTACTTCAGCGGGTTGAGCCCATCTTTTAGCAGGAGTTTCACTTGCGACCCATTTAGCCATATGGGCATCGCCAGCAAAATCTGCAGCATTCATTGGTGTATCGATTGCCCCTGGTGCAATGCAATTAGCACGAATCCCTTGAGCCGCATAATCATAATCAAGTTGTTTAGTATAGCCGATAATTCCGGCTTTAGCTGCAGTATAAGCTGCTCCACCGCCACCAGCAACCAAGCCAGCAATCGAAGCCATATTAACAATTGTTCCATGCTTCTGAGCTAACATTGTTGGCAACACTAAATTAGTGATTAAAAACATACTTTTCAAGTTAGTGTTAAAAATATTGTCCCATTGTTCTTCTGTTGTTTCTAATGTGGGGGCAAAACCATCTAAAATCCCAGCAGTATTCAATAAAATATCAATTGAATTTTCAGCTAAAATCGGTTTTAGCCATCTGTTAACTGATTCACGTTTACGAACATCACACTGAGTAAAATAAAAATTATCAAATTGTTTCAATTCCGTTATTTGCTCATTGAGATTAATGTCTGCTCCGAAAACAATTGCTCCAGCTTCAAGCATTGCTTTAGCTTGTTCAAAGCCAATCCCAGAAGCAATCCCAGTAATAACAACCTTTTGTCCCTCAAACTCTGGATATAAATTCATTAATCTACTAACTTCCAATCATCTGCTAATACATCGCATGAAGTTGGCATAAATTGTGATAATGAAGGTTGTTCTTTAGTTTTAATCATCAAATATGGATTAACGGCTTCACCATTGTAAGTATCATTATTTACTACAAAAATATATTCTTCAGAGCCGCCCCAACCTTCAGTTCGAACTGCTTTCTTACCTTTTTTCAATTCTGGTAAAACTTCTTCAAATGTCATCTGTTTTCCTCCAACTATTTTGTTAAATCAATTCTTTTACTAATAATTCCAATCACAAATGCTCCAATTACCATTGAAACAAATTCACCAATTGCAACTGTTAAGTATGTAGGCCAAAATGGCAAATGACTGACATAGTGCAACTCTAATGCAACTGTCCATGTCATCAATGTACATACAACTACTGCAATAGTTAATTTTCCAGTCGTTGACTTAACCTTCCGGCTTAATAAATAACTTAAACCTGTCATTAGCAGTGTTCCTAATGAGCCAAAAATTACATCTACAATTCCTAGTGGAGAAAAGCAATTAGCAATTGCACAGCCAATTGTTAATGCCCAAATGTAACGCTTATTAAACACTGCTAAATTATTAAAGATTTCTGAAATTCTGAATTGAATACTGCCATAGCTAATCGGTGCCAACAGTAATGTCACCGCAGCATATAATGCAGCCACGATTCCAGCTTTAGTTAATCCTAATAACTTTTGATTTTTGGTTCTCACAGGTACCATACCTCTCTCTAGTTTTTTTAAGTGGGATTTTCGCGAACCACTCGCCTTTAAGTATATAACAAAACGATTCTCGAATTCAAAGTGCTATATTTGCAAATAAAAAAACGAGATTCAAAAAAATCCCGTTTCGATTTCTAATGCCAACTGATCACCATGCTGTCAGCTCCTGTATAGGCCATCATTGACAGCGGCAAGTCATGCAAACTAATTTTAGCTACTGGAAAGACCCGCTTCAATAACGCAATCAAGCGTGAAATTATCTGATCATTTTTCTTTGACCGAATCGCTGTGATTGAAATTTGCAGTTCACCCGTCATTTCCTGATAAGCCGGAGCAATTCGCCATCGAATTTCCCTAAATAAGCGACTGTATTGCGAATAAGTATTTATTACTTCAAGCTGGCCCTTATCTTGGAAACTCATCAACGTTTTCGGTTTAAAGAATGTCTTTTCAACCGGCGAAACTCCATTCTTGATGTATCCGTTAGTTGAAATATGACGCAAACTTTTCATTACTATCAATGTCTGCATCTCATCTCTAATTTGCAAAATAACCGACTTAATTTCATTCCAAGTCTGTCCTTCACTGACCATCTCACCGACAAGCTCAGTCAAGCGTCCTTCAGCAATTCCAAATGAATATGAATCAACCAAGTGAATTTTAAGTTCACTATGTTTAATTGCATACGAACGCAAATTGTCGCCTAAACCGCTGATACTATTATCAATGTGCACGCAAATTACATCCGTATAATCTTTTTCCACCAATCCATCGATTACTTCTTGGATTGCATCTACCGACACTTGTCCCGGAGTTAAGAAATTTTTTTTGCTTTGCCGCAACTCATTTCTTAATTCCATGCGATCATGGTTATACTTCTCATAATATGTTTTGCCTTCAATCAATAACGGCAATGGCAGCGTTTTAATATTAAATTTTCGTTTTACTTGTGGATCAATAATCGATGCACTGTCCGTAAGCACTGCAGTTTTCATATAAACCATCCAATTTATTTTATAATTCCGTTTTCAAATTTCACTTACTATCTTAACATATTATCAAATGCAATGTGCGCCCAGAGCAAATCCTAAGAATGCACAGCAAATACCGCCAAGATAACTGATAAGTCCGTACAAAATTGCTCCACGATAGTTTTTGTCATTAATTAAGCTGAACAATTCAGTGTTAAACGTTGAAAAAGTCGTATAGCCGCCTAGAAATCCAGTTCCTAAAACTGCATATTGAAATTGATCAGCCTGCACTCCAACTAATAATCCAAGCAGCAATGCTCCTGATAAATTTAACAGCATTGTCGCAAATGGAAAATCAAGATGCTGATGTTTTTTAATTAAATTTGTTAAAAAGTAACGGACACATGCGCCGCAACTTGCACCTAAGCCAAGCATTACAATCATTAGAATTCACCTTTCTGCCGTTTAACCAATTTCGTTGCTAACCAATATGCAAGCAATACACATAAAAAGCCGCCAAGCATACTAATGCTCAAATATAGGAAAGCATGCAATAATTGATGCGCATTAATCAATTTCATAAAGTCTACCGTGAAAGATGAAAAGGTAGTAAATGAACCGATAAAACCTGTTCCTAGGCCGACATTCAACCAGTTTGCCAATAAATCACGTTCAATCACATAGTATATTAAAAATGCCAGCAAGAAACAGCCTACTAAATTAGCAACAATTGTGCCGTTACTTTGCCATAATTTACCTAAATAATACCGGCTAATCCCGCCAAAAAAGGCAAAGAAAGCCACACTCAAATAATTCTTCAATTTATCACTCATGCTTAATCCTCTGCTTGATAATCTGCAATTTTCTTTGTTAAATATTTTTCAAATTGGGCTTTAGGCTTATAACCTGTCACCTTTTCTTTTGCCTGTCCATCAATGAATAAGATTTGAGCAGGAATATTCTGAATACCAAATTTTTCAGCTAATTCCATTTGCTTTTCAACGTCAACCTTTGCAAACTTTATTTGATTGCCGAATTCATCTTCCAACTGTTCTAATATTGGATTCAACATCTTGCATGGCTGACACCAATCTGCCCAGAAATCAACCATTACCAAGCCATCTTGCGTTTCAGTTTCAAAATTTTTCGCAGTTAAATTGACCGCCATCGTTCCACTTCCTTAGTTAGTTTCGTATCTTTCTATTTTACTCTTGAGCTTTCAATCCGGCAAGCATATCAGATAGAAGCTGTTTTTTATCTGAAAAACAAAGAATGCACAATCATCAGCATGAGTTGTGATGATTGTGCATATTGAGCATCGTAAGTTTATACCACGCTTAGCTTAGCACTCTGCGTATCCTTACTTTTTCGTCATTACCCGATTGTATTTCTTGGTGAAGAAAATCAACAGCAATACTGAAGCCAAGAAATAGAAGACACTGGTAATGTAGTAGGCTGTCGCATATCCCGCACTTGTCTTTAACAAAACATTTTGTGTAAAGAGGCCAACCAAAATTCCAATCACAGCATTCACAATCGTCATTAGTGAACTGAAAGCTGGCCGCATATCTTTAGAAACCAAAATCATCTGCAATGACTGTTGAATTGGCATTGCAGCATTGGCCAATCCAGAACGAATGAACAAAATAACACCGATTACAATTACAATGGCTCCACCAAAGATATTTCCTTTAGCAATCATCAACATCATTGGAATACATAAAATTGTAGTAACTGCATTTGAAACTACTGATCCCATCTTCTTTTCCAACCATGGAGCGAACATGTAACCAATGACCATCGCAATTGTTTGCAATGAAATAATTGTAGAAACCGTTCCACGTTGAATGTGCAAGAATTCATTCAAGTAAATTGGGAAATATGGTACTACTAACAAAATTCCAATTTGAGTTAATCCTAAGAAGACTAACCATAAAATGACATCTTTTTTAGCCAAAACTTTGAAATCCAATGCATTCTTGGCACTGTTTTCTTCTTTTTCAGCTTTTGTCTCAATATAGTCAGTCCGCTTTTCTTTCAATAAGAAGGCACTGAAGAATGCCAAAACCATCAAAACAACTGCAATCGTAATCACTGTTTTATATCCGATAATATAGTTGTGCAGCTGCGTATGGTTCATTTTACTGTAATCTGCGGACAAAGCTGAAGCAGCAGTATATGAAATTTTTTGCTTAATACTAAAAATCCAAACAACAATTTTGCCGCCGAAAAATGAAACCACCGCCTGCATAATCAAGTTCACACACATTACCACTGACATCATAAATGTCCGCTTTTTCCGCGGAACATATGATGTGTACATTAATGGGTACATAAAATCATACAAACTGACACCGGCTGTAATCAAAATATAGGCAACCGCAACAATTGCCGTATTATCTGACATAATCGTCACAACCATGGACAGCACTGTGATGATTGGCGTGAATAGCAAAATTTTTTTGTAGCCAACCTTATGAACATACAATAGTAAAATCGCAACGATTAATTGACCAATTGCTGAATACATGTTTAAACCAGTTACAACCTTCGGGGCAATAATATCTAAATATGAAACTAATGTATATAAAGTAACCCCTGCAACTCCCCCAAGCAAACCATAGATCAAAACATATACCCAAACATTGCGTTTGTAACGCGTATCCCATTGTAAAGAATCGTCATCGTCTAAGTAAACATCGGTGTTTGACATGTTGATCAACTCCCCTAATTAATGAATTGTAAAGATATATACTACCTAATTTAATTTTATAATAATTTTTTAATGTAATGAGTTTAGGCAAAGAAAATGGGCAAGTGCGAAAGTCGTCTTGAGTCAGAATAGTATAAGCTGTCCATTGCGCCTGAATAAGTTAGCCATTCAAAGTACTTGCGTACTTATCTTAGAACGACACAAATAGGAATTGTGACATAAGTCCAGCCTCTATTCTTATATCCGCACAATCAGGTTCCAAAACAAACAGGCATGTCTGTAAATTCAAAAGCCTCCGAATTAATCCTACGTAATTCGTTCGTTTTTTCCTTACAACATGCCTGTTTAGGGTGTTTTGTCACACCTTCTTATACTTATTATATTTTGCTTGTTGGAATATCTTGGTAGCCATCTAATTTGTTAGCATAACGAGCAAGTACAAACAAATAATCAGATAGTCGATTCATAAACATTAAGATTTCATCATTGACTGTTGCTTGCTGTGCATATGCTGCCAGCATCCGTTCAGCTCGTCGTGCAATCGTACGAGCATATTGCAAATTTGCCCCTGTTGTTTTTCCTCCAGGTAAAATAAACTCCTTAATCTCCGTTACCTGTGCACGCAAGTCATCAATATGTTGTTCAAGTTTTATGGTATCTTGAGCAGTTACTGTATGATGATTACAAACCGCAATATCTGCTTGCAATTCATACAGAAACTTTTGTACACATTGAATTTCATACTTAATTTGCTGGCACTCATTAGACAAGCCGGCAACAGTCACTCCTAGCCAAGATTCCAGTTCATCAATTGCACCTAATGTCTGAATTTGCAAGTCATTTTTAGCAACCATTTTCCCCGAAGCCTGTTTGGTCATTCCATGGTCGCCAACGCGTGTGTATATTTTCAATTTTCTCAGTCCTTGATTGTATTTAATGCGGCATTCACTGGGCGATATAGCAAGGGATAGAATCCCAGATTTCCCAAGGCATGATAGGCATCAAACAGAACACCATTCAGATAATAAATCCAAAATCCATGAACACTGCCAACTGCAAACATCCCCCAGCTGACAATCAAGCCATACTCAAAACCTAAAAATACCGCTAGTCCTAATTGCATCCTAAATGAATTTTTTAAGTTCAAAAACTTTTTACAAAAAGCCACCGTTAAGATAACTGCAATATATGCCATAATCTGCGGAACAGTCCAAATTCCAAACCCTAAAATTACGTTTGAAAGAATCATTGTAATCACTGCTACCGGCATACTAATCGCCATTCCCAAATTTAAAGTTAACAGCATTAAAATATCGGTGTCAGGCTGTACGTTGGGAATTGGCAAATGGATAATCCGAAAAGTAATGCAAAATGCACTAAATAATCCAATTAAAGTAATTTTTTTAATTCTTTGGCGAATTTCCGTATGTTTAAGTCGTGAATGCATTATTGATTTACCGTCTGCAAATCAAAATCAATTTTGTCATTACGATGGACTTTTTGCTTAGCAACCCCATTTTGAGCTTCCTGACCGTTAATTTTATACATCCAGTAAACTTTTTGTTTCTCATTTTGTGTATTATTATCAATAGAAGTTACCATGCCTTTGTTCAGTTTTACTTTCCAACCAGTCTTTTGCAGACCTTTCAACACAGTTGCCCCATTTTTAACTTTCACCTTTTTAGATGCAAATTCATGATGTTGGCGTTTCAAATTATATGTAATCGTAATTTGGTTGTCGTTGGCCGCTGATTTTGAATGGGTCGTTTGATTGCCGCATCCAGCCAATCCGAATACTAAAGCAAATACTAATGTTAATTGGGTAAATAATTTCTTCATTTCAATTCTCCTTAAATCTTATTTAATTGGGCAAGCTCCGCCTTCACAATCACTTTGACCAATCAGTTCTAAGCCTTTGACATCTGTTTGATTTAATTGAGCAAAGACTTGTTCTGGATTACCAGCAATTTCTGCTTTGCGTTCTTTAAATTCTGTCTTAGAAATTGGTTGTTTAGGCGCTTGCTGTAATTCACCGCCAAAATATGGCAATAGCGATGTTGATTTTGTGATAAAGCGGTACTGTTGGAATAAGCTAGCAATTTTATCAGCTTCATCATCCTTAAACGTAATCGTGCAGCTAACCGCATTATCAGACCAATATGTTTGTAAAAATGCCTGTGTTGCAAATTGCTCTTCAATTGAAACATCACCGGCAGACACAAATTGATCATTATCTGCATAGGCGGCCCGCAATGGAAATTCCACACACATTGTATGTGGTGTATAAATGTCGGGTTCCATATGATATCCGCATTTTTTCAAAGCTGGCAGCAATGGATCTGTATCTTGGAAACGAATTCGTTGAATCAGATAGCCTGCATAGTGAAAATGCATTCCTTCTGAAACTCCTGCCAATTTAGCCACTGTACCAGAAGGCTTAACTGTTGTATGTTTAATTGACATTGCACATTCCAGTTCAGCTGAATATTCCAAATCTGCAGCAACTACTGTTTGATAAAGCTCATCAAATTTTTGACAGATTTCTTCATCATAAATCGGCTTTTTAATTGTTTGTTGTAATTGCTCATCATATACTTCTTCAAAGCCTTTAACTGCTCGCCGATGGAATGAATTCAATAACCAATCTTGAATTCCTGACATTGAAACCCCAATTCGCCGATTCTTGTGAATTATTTCTCGGGAAATTTCCCAGTCATATTTGCTGAAAGTTACACGTTTGGTATAGCGAGCAGCTAACTTGAAGGCTTGCTTTAAATCCCAACCCTGCTGTTCAACAATATATGGAAAAACATCAAATAGATTGCATGGTTCGCCATTTGCTAATGAAATTTCTCCGCATGGATTAGTTCCTTCAATTGCGGCATCGATTCCCGGTTGGCGTCCATCAATTATTCGTCCATAATTTTGTGATAATTCCAAATTCAAAATTCCAGGTTCGCCATTATGTTGAATAGAATCTGCAATCGGCTGATAATTTGTAAATTGACTATCAACTGCCACACTGTTATTTGAGGCCCAACGATGATGATTTAATTTTTCTTGATCCTGCTTCATCGTAATGAAAGCTTGATCATCATTTGAACCTAATGCTAATTCAGCTGAGCGCCGTACATTTCCTGCAACAACCGTCTTCCCGATTAAATTTCCAATATCTGTACAATCTACAGAACTTAAATGTGCACCAACTCGGTTATTCAATAAATTATTTACATCATTCAACAATTCAACCAATGGCATTGGACCGGATGAAGTACCGCCAAAACCGTGAATCTTAGTTCCTTTTGCTCGAATTTTACTAATATCCAATACCAAATGCTGCTTCATGAATTTATTCGTAGAATTAAAATGCATATCTATCATCATTGCATTAGCTAATACCCAGCCTTCGCGTGTATCAGGAATCTCATAGTATACAACATCTTTTAAATTATTTTTAGCTTTCCATTCATCAAAATCAAGGGCTCCAACCATCAAAGCGTCTTCATATGATTGACTCTGCCGGTCAATGACCACTTCTAATTTAATTTTTTGATCAACTGCTGGAATTTGTGCAATATTTTCTTTGACCACTGAAAAACCAACTCCGCCGCCCTTCATTGATTCATCAAACATGAATGAATATGGCATTGAAACAGCCTTTTCATCTGGTTTTAAATAACTAGGAATAATATGACTATTGCCGTAAGCTTGCGGCCGAATTGCAATAAACCAACAGTTATTTAATGAATCTCCCGTTCGTTTCTGATAATTTGTTCCCGAAATCCATAAATTTCTACCGGATGGAACAATAGCTAAACCATAAACCATTTTAAATAATGCTTCAGCTTCTGCAGTTAATTCTTTAATTACGGCAGGAGCAACTTCTTCTTGATGCAAGCGCGGATCTAAATTAATATTTCCTTCGATTACCCGCTTAACAGTTTCATCCCAATTTTCAGTGCGTTGCTGATCTTCCAACCATCGTGCATACGTCCTTTTATATGTTACCCAGCCTAATTCTCCCCAATGAGGCGTTACAGTTTGTTTTACTTTTTCAATATATTGTGGTGATAATTCAATTTCATTCGACATCTTGTGGTCTCCTTTCACTCAACATATAGTATCATCATCTTTTTGCAGATACAACATGTTGTTAAAAACATAACTGTGGAAAACCTTTTTTAAACCCGCCAGCACTTGGTCAAAAAAATTTATTAAAAATTATGTTTTAAACCACCCATTTAACTCCGTAAATAATTTACAAAACATTTACATGGAACTATATATTTTCAATAATCAATATGTTATCTTTAAGATGTAAAGATAACTACTACTTAATTAATTTCAAGGAGGATTTCGATATAGATTGAAAACAAGATTTTATCAGATGACTGATCAAGCGGTCCTGAAGCAACTAGATTCTTCTGCTGATGGACTTACTTCTTCACAAGTACAAGAGCGCCAACAAAAATTCGCCAAAAATGTACTTGCTGCCAAAAAGCACACAACATTGCTTCAAAAATTCGTCGCGCAATTCAAAGACATGATGATTATTATTTTGATTGCTGCAGCTCTAGTTGCGATGCTTGCTGGTGAAGTTTCCGATGCACTAATCATTTTCTTAGTAGTCTTGCTGAACGCCATTTTTGGAGTTTTCCAAGAAGCCAAAGCAGAAAATGCAATCGATGCCTTACAAGAAATGACCACTCCAACTACACGAGTTCGTCGAAACGGAGTTGTTACTCAAATCAAGAGCGAAGAACTCGTACCTGGAGACATTGTGTTATTAGAAGCCGGAGACATTGTGCCAGCTGATGTTCGTTTACTTTCTGCAAATAACCTTAAAATTGAAGAAGCAGCATTAACCGGCGAGTCTGTTCCAGTTGAAAAGAATACTGCAGTGATGACGAAAGAGCAGCCGCCATTAGGTGAGCAACATAACTTAGGTTTCATGAATACTAATGTAACTTATGGAACTGCTGAAGCTGTAGTTATCCGCACTGGAATGCAGACCGAAGTGGGCCACATTGCTTCAATGCTTAATGATGTTGAAAAAGCAATGACTCCACTGCAAAAGAACATTACTCATTTAAGTAAAGTTTTAAGTATTTTAATTTTGTTAATTGCCATTGTAATTTTTATTTTTGGAACAGTGACTGGACGTGAATCAGTGCTAGACATGCTATTAACTGCGATTTCACTTGCTGTTGCGGCTATTCCGGAAGGATTGCCAGCAATTGTAACCATTACTTTAGCATTAGGAACACAGTCAATGGCTAAACGCCAGGCATTGGTACGCAAATTACCTGCTGTTGAAACTTTAGGCTCAACCGAAATTATTGCTTCTGATAAAACCGGAACATTAACTCAAAATAAGATGACAGTGGAACAGTTTTATGAAAATGGAAAATTAACGAATGCTGACAACTACCAAACAACCATTAACGATCACTTACCACAAATTATGATTCTGGCAAACGATAGCCAAAAAACACCAGATGGTCTTGTAGGTGATCCAACTGAAACTGCCTTGATTCAATACTATTTAGATCATAATTTCCCGGTAAATAAAATCGAAAATGAGTTTATTCGAGTAGGTTCAATTCCATTTGAATCAGAAAGAAAATTAATGTCTGTGATTGTTCGTGATCAAAATCAACAATTATCAGTCATGACAAAAGGTGCCGTTGATGAACTTTTACGCCGAACAACTCAAATTTTAGATAATGGCAAAGTTCGCAAAATTAATGAAAATGACCGGAAACAAATTCTTAAAATCAATCATGATTTAGCGCAAGATGCCTTACGGGTTTTAGGATACGCATATCGGCCATTGACAAATCCAGATGCGGAATTTACTTCTGAAAATTATGAACATGACTTGATTTTTGTCGGGTTAACCGGAATGATTGATCCGCAACGACCAGAAGTAAAAAATGCGGTAAAAGAAGCCAAGGAAGCTGGTATTCGTCCATTAATGATTACTGGAGATCATAAAGATACTGCCCGTGCAATCGCTATTCGTTTGGGAATTATTAGTCCAGACAATTATAATGGAGTAATTACCGGACATGAACTTGATCAAATGTCAGATAAAGAGTTACGCAAAAAGATTACTCAATATTCTGTCTTCGCCCGCGTTGCGCCTGAACATAAAGTGCGCATCGTGAAAGCTTGGCAATCACATGGCAAAGTCGTAGCGATGACTGGTGACGGTGTCAATGATGCTCCAGCATTAAAAACCGCCGATATTGGAGTTGGAATGGGCATTACCGGGACAGAAGTTTCTAAAAATGCCTCCGATATTGTTTTAGCCGACGATAACTTTGCAACCATCATTGTCGCAGTTAAAGAAGGCCGGAAAGTCTTTGCTAACATTCAAAAAGCAATTCAATATCTGCTTTCTGCAAACTTAGGCGAAGTCTTAACTTTATCAATGATGACGTTCCTAAACTGGACAATTTTTGCCCCCGTTCAGATTTTATGGATCAACTTAGTAACTGATACTTTTCCAGCAATTGCATTGGGAATTGAAAAAAGTGAAAAAGGCATCATGAAGCAAAAGCCGCGCGGAAATCGTTCTAATTTTCTTTCAAACGGTGTAGGTGCAAGTATTATCTATCAAGGATTGCTTGAAGGTTTAATTACCTTAGGTGTTTACTGGTATGCATTACATTTTCCATTCCACCATAACAGCGCTGCAATCCACGCCGACGCCTTAACGATGGCATATGCAACTTTAGGCTTATTGCAGCTATTCCATGCTTTTAACTGTAAATCATTGCATGGTTCGATTTTTAACAAACAGATTTTCAATAACAAATTTTTTAATTTATCAATCTTAGCTTCTGCCCTCTTGCTAGGTGCCACAATCTTTATTCCTGGATTTAACAAAACATTCCACGTTACTCAATTAGCATTTCAACAATGGTTAATCGTTATTCTAGCAGGCGTGCTATTGATTTCAATCGTTGAAATTGTAAAATTTGTGATTCGCAAAAAAAATCAAGCTTAGATGAACTAAAAAGGAAAGTGTGACACAACACCAACAAACAGGCATGTTGTAAGGAAAAGCTGAACGAATTATGTAGTATTGATTCGGAGTTTTTCAACTTACAGTCATGCCTGTTTGTTTTTGAACATGATTATACAGATATAAAAATAGAGGCTGGACTTATGTCACAGCCTCATTTTTTCTATTTTAAAAAGCCTTTGTTCTTCTTAGTTGTGCATATCTTGCCTAGCAAGACTAAATATAAGTACGTAGTTCACAGACGCGACCTGCGACCTGTATACGCAAATCATTCTGTCTGTTCTAATCTACTCCATCCATCAAACTGTGAATCTTCTTTACAAAGAAGCACAAAATCAAACCGAATACTACGCTGACTGCTCCAATAATTAAGAAGTATGGGACTTCAGTTGCTGATGAGTAGAAGCGTACAATTTGCGAATTAATTGCTTGTCCAGCGGCATCTGCTAAGAACCACATACTCATCATTTGTGAACGGAAAGCTTTTGGAGCCAATTTAGTTGTTACTGACAAACCAATTGGAGAAATCAACATTTCACCAATTTCAACGATAAACCATGAACCAACTAACCAGAATGGACTTACTCGACCATGTGTACCGTAAAGCATTCCTGGAATTGCCATCCATGCATATGATAATCCGGCAAAAATCAAGCCTGCTGCAAACTTACCTGGTGCACTAGGTTGTTTCTTCCAGTGATTCCAAAGCCAAACAAATAACGGCGTCAAAATCATAATGAATAATGGGTTCAATGTTTGGAAGTTTGACGCAGCAAAGTGCCATGAACCAATATGTAAAACTGTCCGATTTTCAGCAAATAATGCCAACACAACTGAACCTGATTCTTCAATTGCCCAGAAAATAGCTGCTGCGATGAACAATGGAATGTATGCACATACTCGTGAACGTTCCACTTTTGTAACTTTAGTACTCTTCAACATCATTACAAAGTAGATAATTGGTAATGCCACTGCAACAATTGTGATTAACATAATTACATTATCAATGTTTAAGTTACCTGTAATTCCCATAATTGCCAAAACAACAACTAAAGCAGCCACACCTAAAGTAATCCGCTTTGTTAATGGCTTCATTTCTTCTTTGCTGATTGGGTCTTTGGGTAACAAACTGCTCTTTGATAAATATTTCTTACCGTCAAAGTAGTATTGAATTAAACCAACAAACATTCCAATTGCAGCCAATGCAAAACCAGCGTGGAAGTCCATGTTGCCATGATGACCAAATAAGTTAGCTACAAATGGCACAGCCCATGGTGCAATCGCAGCACCCAAATTAATTCCGAAAACAAAAATGTTGAAGCCGGCATCCCGTCTGCGATCTGTTTCGCTATACAAGTCACCAACCATATCTGATACATTTGGTTTTAATAAACCAGTACCAACAACAATCAAACCAATTGAAACATATAATGCAGTTGCTCCAAATGGTAATGATAAGGCAATGTGCCCTAACATAATAAATACACCGCCAATGAAGACCGTCTTGCGACTTCCCCAGACACGGTCACTTAACCAACCACCAACAACTCCGGCCATATAAACTAGTGAACCGTAAATTGACATGATTGAGGCAGCAGTTCCTTCACTAAATCCTAATCCACCCTTGCTAATTGCAAAGTACATGTAGAATAACAGGATGGCCCGCATCCCATAATAACTGAACCGTTCCCACATTTCAGTTGAGAATAATGTGAGCAAGCCCCGCGGCTGACCAAAGAACGCTTGATCTTGTTTCTGCTGTGTATCCATAAATCTCTTCCTCTCAAAAAACTATAATTTTTTAACTATCAATAAATTTATCTAATAATATTAAAGAAAATTATTCATTAATTTTATCGATATTTTCAATTATAATAATAAAATTAAATTTTGACAAGTACAAAATGAGATTTTTATTAGAAAAGTGTGAAATTCTTAAACAAAAAAGACGACAACGTCTTATTACGTCATCGTCTTTCTTTTAATCAAAATTTTATTGTTGCTTGCGATAAACAATCATTCCGACTATTCCCACTAAAACAATTCCAGCAATTACTGCTAAAACTCCTTCAGCTTGGTCGCCAGTTTGCGGTAAGACACCTTGGCTCTTACCTTTTCCAGTTCCATTTTCACTGTTACCATTTTGCTTTCCTATACTTGTATCAGCATTGCTACTTGCACCTTGAGCAGAACTGCTGCTTGATTGTACCGGTGTTGCAACTGGAGCAAGCGGAGCAGTTGATGTTTCATTACTACTTGAAATTACATTCACACTTGAACTTGATGATTCAACTGGTGCAGGTACAAGTAATTGACTTGAAGTACTTGAACTCATTACTGGCGTAGGAATTGAAGCAGCTGTACTTGAGCTTGAATTCATTACTGGTGTTGAAATTAAAGCGGCTGTACTTGAGCTTGAATTCATTACTGGTACTGACGTCTTTGAACTTGAGCTTGATACTGGAGTCAAAGTTTGTGAACTTGAACTGCTTTGCACTACCGGAACAATTATACTGTTGCTTGAAGATGCAGTAATACTACTTGAACTACTATTAATCAAACTTGATGAGCTTGATTTGCTGCTCGAACTGCTGCTTACCAAACTTGATGAGCTTGATTTACTGCTCGAACTGCTGCTTACCAAACTTGATAAGCTTGATTTGCTGTTTGAACTGCTGCTTACCAAACTTGATAAGCTTGATTTGCTGCTTGAGCTACTAATTACCAAACTTGATGAGCTTGATTTACTGCTTGACAAACTTGATGAACTTGATTTACTGCTTGAACTTGATGATTGATTCTTTTCATCAACTAACTCATTATTGCTTGGTAAGTTTGAAGTTGCTTTACCATTCTTCAATGTTACTTGGTAAGTCTTAGTTAATTTTTCATAACCGCTTGGCGCATTCGTTTCGGTTAATGTGTAAGTTCCATCTGGAATATTTGTAAATGAAACTTTACCAGTGCTATCTGAAGTTGCTTTTTGTTCAAAACCATTGCCGCTCAAATTAAAGGTTGCACCTGCAAGCCCCTTCTTGGTATCACTTGCAATCTTAGTAAAACTGAAGTTACCTTTATATGCTTCATCTGTCCAAACTTTGGCATAAGTACTATTGTTCATTCCTAACATCGTTACTTTGCCGTTTTGGACATCCACTGATCCGGCACCTAAAGTATCAACCTTGTATCCATCTGGTGCCATGATTTCAACTAAAATGTATTGACCATTTGGCACGTTATTAAAGGTTACTGTTCCATCTGCATTTGAAGTTGCAGTTGCTACAACTGTTCCTTCACTTGTCTGTGGATCATAAATTAAACTTTGTAATTGGAAAACGGCTCCTTGCAAACCTTTAGTATTATTAGCATTTGCTTTCTTAAAACTGAAACTAGCTTCTGTTTGGTCAACCACAGTATAGTTGCCATTGCTGCCTTTTAAATCAGAGCTTGAAACTGTTCCGTCATTATTTACAGTTAAGTTATATACCGTACCATCTGTTTGGTATCCAGTTGGTGCTTGGGTTTCTTGAACTGTATAGTTTCCAGGCTCCAAATTATCAAATACGGCATCACCATTTGTATCTGTTGTCACATTACTTTGCAATCCGGTTTTACTGTTTGTCAAAGTAAATGTTGCTCCAGATAACGCTTTGCCGCTTGAGTTCGTCTTTTTAATCGTTGCCTTACCAACCGTCTTTTTATCTGTAATTTGCATAATCTTATTAGTTACAGTTTGGCCATCGTAAGTAATCTTTGGTTCGCCATTTTGAATCGTCACTGAAATTGTTCCGTTGATCTTTTCATAACCAGTTGGTGCTTGAGTTTCACTAATTGTATAGGTTTTACCATTTGTTAATCCTGTGAAGGTAATCTTTCCATCTGCATCTGAAGTTGCATTTTCAGTCTTACCATTTCCTGTTAATTCAAATGTTGCACCTTGCAAATTATTACCTTGATCATCGACCTTTTGCAAAACAACCCCATTCTTTGGAATTATTCCACTGATTCCGCCTGAAATTGACGTATTTGACACTGTCTTTGAAGTTTGGACAGACTTCTTTGAACCATCCGTTGTATTATATGTCATTTTCGCACTATTTGATAATGATGGAATTGAGTGATCAGAAACCATTCCACGATAATCAATTTCCCATGCTGAACCATCTAACAAATCAGCATCAAACGTAAATGTTACGGTTTGCGGAGTTGAAGAACTGACATCAATTGAGCCATTCAATTCGCTTTGGAATTGTTTATAGTTCAATACGGTTACGTTGCCGTATTGGTCCTTAATTCGAAAAGCAAAAGTATTTTGATTAAATGTTTGGCCTTTACTTAAGTTATCTACGATTGAAATTTCACCAGTCCCATTGGGTGTAACTCCTGAAATTTGCCAGTTAACATTTCCACCAGTTCCCATGTAGCCGCTCTTTGTAAATTTCTGATTATTTACATCTACAGATGGCTTTACGGGAGCTCCGCCTGTTCCTTGACCTGTACCATGGTTAGAATTAATCGAAACCTTTGGCGGAGTAATGTTTGGTACACCCCAGTGTGTATTCACTGTGTGCGTAATTGTATTTCCATTCGTTGTCGATGTAGTTCCATTAGTTGTGGCATGTGCTTGGACAGTAAATGTAAACCATCCTTTAACGTCTTGCAAAGTTTGACCATCGATTCCGTTATTAAATATAATCTTTGCTTCGCCATTTGAAACATACACCGTTCCTAATGCTTGACCTTCATTGTTCATCAGTGTTTTCGTTGCAGTATAACCGACCAAAGCAGGCGGAAGCTTAATTTCAATATAATCTCCCGGTTGAATTTGATCTTCCTTCTTTTCGCTGAATGTTACTGTAATCTGTAAATTTTGCCCATTTGATACTGTATTTTTATTTACAGAAATATTATCAATAATTGCAGGGTTTGCATCCGTCAGATTTTGGCCACCAGCCGCTTTGGCCATTTCAGGTCTCAAAATCAATAAGCTGAACCCCCCCACAATTAACAGCAGCATCCCTATAAACACTTTTTTAAATTTTGATGCTTGTTTATCTGTCATTTGTATTTCACTCCTCAGTAACGCTTTTGAAAGCAAGCTTAAAATATCACTATCTGAGTATATCATCATTCGTTATTTATCGGATAATAATTACGACACATTTCTTAATTTTCAACATATTCGCTAATTATTCTTAACCATTTTAAAAAAGTGAATAGACTTTTTAGAATATAAAAAAACAGGAAACTGCAACAAATTGCAATTTCCTGTTTGATTGATTTACTTTGTAGTTGAATTCCAGACCAATCTGCCAACCATAAATACACAGCATTTCGAATATGCTACTAGCGTATGGTTAGTAAATTTATTAGTCTTTCATATCCCTTATTTTTCAAATACCTTCAACGTTGACTTATTTGCATCTTGCACATCAGCCAATTCACCGCGTACAATAATCCGCGTCTTAACCCCTTCTTGACCTGATGAGCAAGTTACCAACGTAATCAACTTCTTGCCTGGAACATCATCGATCCATTGTACTTGGCTTTCGTTAACCGTAACTTTCCTTGTAACCTTGTAAGTATAAACCTTCTTACCATCCGTTACGTAAATTTTGGCCCCCACACCAATATTTTCCAATGGTCCAAACAAGATATTATTGTCTTCCATGTGGTGTCCAGCCAGTGCATAGTTGCCGATTTCACCCATTTGTTCATTAGGCTTCATCGTACCTGCACCCCGCATCAAATTGTTTTGAGCTAAACCGTAGAAGATTGGTAAGTGGATTCCCACCTCCGGAATCGCAATTTTACCAATTGAACCTTCTGTATTTGTTGCTGCAGCCTTTGCCACATCCTTTGTATCGATTGGTTTTACTGATTCATAGTTAAAGTTTCCTTTCTTAGGGTGCTTCTTTTGAATCGGCTTATCTAATGCTGCGGTTGAAATATGATTAACCACAAATGATTTAATTTGTTCATTGAAAATCAAAGCCAAACCAGCAACTGTTAATACTACAATTAAGATACTAAATAAGACTTTCTTTAATCTACCCGTTTTCTTTTTTTCTCTTTTCATTTTTTTACTCCTATTAGTTAACTCCAATTATTTACTGCTTTTTGCATCCTTTTTCGTCTTTTGTTTATCTTTTTTATTCAAGACAACCAAAATGCCAATACTTCCAATTGTAATGATAGTTCCTAAAATCAAGTATGGTGGGCAATAAGTAAAGGTTACTTTGTGCTTGCCGGCACTTAATGGAACTGCCAAGAATTCATTCAAAGCGGTCTTAGTCTTCACTGTCTTACCGTCTACCTTGACATGCCATCCCTTTTGAGCAGGAATTGTTGTCATCAAGACCTGTTTCTTAGGTGTATCAATTGTTCCGCTAATTTTTGTATTGCTGAAGTGGGTAATCTTAAATGGATGATCATTCAATTTATTGATTACTGAGTCATACTTCTTCATATTCAAGTAATATAATGCAAAACTGTCTAATTGCAAACTGTTGTTACCTAAAGTAATTGTTAAGGTTTGTTTCTTACCTTTTTGGTTACCTGGACTGACATTTAAGACCATTGGTGAATTAAAGTCAGAAGTTTGAGTAATTGATTGATTATTGATTGCAAATGAAGCTGCATTATTACTAAATGCTGGTCCAATTGTTAAGTAATATGGATTATTAGTCTTTGGTGTAAATGGCATTTCAATTGTTGCAACTTGATTTTGATTCAACTTCGTATAGTTGTTATTACCTTCATCTTTCAAGTTGCTGTAAACTACGCTCAAATTCTTATATGTGCCAAAAATCTTCAAGTTTTTATCGCCAGTTAATCCAGCCGCAATTGCATTTTGATTTTGAATAGGTGCTGCCGTTTGCAACTTCACATCCAAAATATCTGGACTAGCAGCGAAACCTAATGGCAAGACCTTCAAATTTTGGAAGATGCTTACTTTTTCAGTTCCGTTAACTTGCGGATCATTTGCCAAATCCATTCGGGTTGAATATGGTGTCAATACTGATGAAGAAGCATCGGTTTGATTCATCATATACTTGATTCCTAAGAATGAATCTGTAAACAAGGTTCCGTTACTGTATGCCGTGTAGTTATCACCTGATGAATTTCCAATCTTATTCATGAATTCAGAAGTCTTTGGATAAAGCATTGAGTTAAATTCATCTGTTCCGTAATAATTACATTGCATTGGATCGTCTTTTGAACGTTCAAACGTCTTGCTGATCCGATAAAATTCATTCTTACCTGGACGAATATCCTTTAATGCATCGTTAACTGCAGAAATATAACCGGCAAAGTCGCTTTGTTTTACGTAATCAATCGGATTCAAACTCAAGGCGGCATTTGCTCCAATTTCTACAGTTGTTAAAGCTAATAATGATAATTTCAACCATTTCTTGATTGGATATGAAAGTAAAATCAAGAAACCCAGAATAATTACACTGCTGATTACAATATTTGTACTCCTCAAGAAACCGAATTTCTTAATATTGAAGAAACTATATTCAACAATTCCGCCCAGCATGATAATACATAAAATCAGTTGTAATCTTGAGAGGCGTTCAAGTTTCAACAACCCGCGCGCTGCGATCAATATCAACCAGAAACATACAATGTATGAGAACCGGTATGGATACCATACTGGGAATTGCATTGCATGCCAGAATAAATCAAGCGGTTGATAGCAAAGCGAAAGAACAAAGAAGGCACTAACACCAAATGTTGCAACCTTTTCCTTAGTCTTAATTTGCTTGCTAGTGAAGTAACAAACAATTCCGATCAATACCAAAGTTCCAACAAAAATGTTTGGAGTTCCCTTTGGCATTTGATCAAAGTTAAAACCACCAACTAAGAACTTAGGCAACATCTTCCAAGGTGAATAATCAAACTTCCATTGGAAAGATTTAGTATTATATTGGGCCTTAGTTCCTAAGATTTCAAAGAAGGTTGGCAATAACACAATGGCAGCCATTCCAGCACTCAACAATGAGCGTCCAATAAAACTGCGAATTACTTTCCACTTGCTTTGAATTTGATCACTGTGACGGACAAATGCCCAAATGAAATACAATACGGCAAAAATACATACCATGTATCCCATATAGTAGTTAGTTACCAATACAATTGCCAAAAATACTGGATAAACCCACTTACTGTGATTATCAAATAAGTTTTCAATTCCTAAAACAACCAGTGGTAAGAATACAACGGCATCCAACCACATAATGTTTAACATATTCGCAACCACAAAGCCGTTCAATGCATATGTAATTGACAATGCAGGAACTAAATAACCTTTTTGCCATTTTTCCTTTAATAATAATTTACTAAAGGTCCAGCCGCTGCATCCGATTTTCAATAAAGTAACCAGCATTACCCCGAAAGTCAGCCATTTGCCTGGTGTGAACAGCAAAATTAAATTAAACGGGCTGAATAAGTAGTACGCCCATGTGCCCCACATACCTCCCCCTAAGGTATTTTGGAACGAATAGAATAATTCACTGAAATGATGCAGCAGTGTATTTCTAAAATATGAATAGAAATCGATGTACTGCTGTCCCATATCAACTGTTAAAATTGAAGAATTCCCAAATGGAAACATTTTGCGGTACATAAAATAACCCAACATAATGATAACTGGAACTGTAAATGAAATCAGTTGCAGCATCCGTGAGTTATCTTTTTCTTGAATTGCACGCGAGTTTTTTGTTTTCCTATTTCTCACGTTGATACTCACCCCAATAACGTTTAATTTAAAAGAGATTCATCGCATTGTCATAATTTATTAACTGCGAGAATCCCACTTTGTTTTTATTTTCTTATTGTAACATATATTGAGAGGTAACTCTGCATTTAACTAAGAGCTAATAAAAATTTTAACTAAAAAATTGCTGGAAATCATTGAACGTTATGTTAAAATTTAATTAGATAAGGATTAAATCCTAATGAAAGAAGGAATTATACATGACAGATAAGGATATTACTTTTAAAGATTTAACAGCCTTTGACGAAGATTTACAAAACACACCAGCATCAGCTGCATTAGGCCGTGCCGTTCAAGCTAACGGGGTTATCAAAACTAGCCACAACTATGCTGCCAAGCGTGATTTAAGCCGTGTCTTTTCCATTGAATTAGAAACTGGCAGTGTTACGGCCCAAAAGAAAAGCGGTCGTTGCTGGTTATTCGCAACTTTAAATACTTTACGGCATGAATTTGCTGATAAATACCATGTTAAAGATTTTCAATTTTCACAAAACTACAATTCATTCTTTGACCGTTTAGAAAAAGCAAACCACTACTTAGAAGAAATCATCCGCTTAGCTGATCGTCCTGCTGATGATCGTGAATTGCTCGAAGTCTTGAACTGGAATGATAACGATGGCGGTCAATGGGCTAACGCCGCTGCATTAATTAACAAATATGGTGTAGTTCCTCAAAGTGTCATGCCTGAAACTTTCACTAGTGATCAAACTGATGACTTGAACTCATCACTGAATCTGAAGTTAAGCAAAGCAGCTATGACTTTGCGTGAAATGAAAGTCAACGGTGAAGATGACAGTGAGTTGCGCGATTACAAGAAACATGTTTTAAGCGATATTTACCGCATGCTAGTTTATGCATTTGGTCAACCACCAGTAAAATTTGATTTTGAATATCGCGACGATGATCACAACTACCACATCGACAAAGATTTAACTCCAAAAACATTCTATGAAAAGTATGTTGTGCGCGACTTCAATGATTATGTTTGTTTATTAGATGCCCCAGATCACGAAATGGGTAAGAAATTTGGTTTACCAAGTCAAGACTATATTTATGATGAAAAGCACATTGAATTTTTAAATGTTGGTACGCAAGCATTGAAGGATGCGGTCATCGCTTCATTAAAAGCTGGTGAAACAGTTTGGTTTGGCTGTGATGTATTGCAAGATATGGATCGTCAAAAAGGCTACTTAGCACCTGAATTCTTCAAACAAGGCGAATTATTCAACACTGATTTGCAACTCAGCAAAAAAGAACGTTTGGCTTCTCGCAATGGTGAAGTTTCACATGCCATGACTTTCACTGGGGTTGACTTAGTTGATGGCAAACCAACTAAATGGAAAGTTGAAAACTCATGGGGCGATAAAGTTGGTGACAAAGGCTATTTCATTATGACTGATGAATGGTTCGATAAGTATGTTTATGAAGTAATTGTTAATAAAAAGTATATTGACGAAACAGCTCGTAAAATCGATCAACAAACTAAGACTGATTTGCCTGCATGGGATAGTTTAAGATAGAAAATTAGAAGATGTTTTCCTGATACTGATAGAGAGATATACACCCCAAATCTTGAACAAAAAATCTAAGATTTGAGGTGTTTTTTAATATCCAAGAATCTTAATAGGCGTAATGCACTATTAAGTTTCACGTGTTTTTGACTTGAAATTTTTCCGTCTCTATCACGCATAATTAATAATATCTGGTTCTCGGTGATAAAGGGTGTGACAAAACACCTTAAACAGGCATGTTGCAAGGAAAAAACCAAACGAATTACATAGTATTGATTCGAAGGTTTTTGAATTTACAGACATGCCTGTTTGTTTCGGAACCCGATTATACGGATATAGAAATAGAGGCTGTACTTATGTCACAACCTCTTTGATATATATAATGAATTTTACTCCATATTTGACCTCTTTAGGCTTGGGGCTTGAAAAACTAGCGAACCATGCTAGTTTCATAATACTCATAATCAACCTCATTCAATAATTTAAGTTTTTCCATTCTATCACCTTCAATCTGTAACAAAATGAACTCAAATTTTACTTATCAAAACTCCAACCTACAATTCCAATTTTAATCAGCATTAACATTTCTATTAATGCAATCAGACGAATAAAAATTTTAACTGTTTTATCCGTCACGATTGGATGATCACTATCTAAATATTCATATGTATTATCAATAATTGTCCCTACAAATTCTAAAATCATTAATCCAAAAGCCAACCGGAAACCACAAAAATGCTTATAATAAAAAAACAGACTAACAAGAAAAATCATATTAATCACGTTCATGAGAATCATCATTCTTCGTGGGCCAATAATTTTCATTGCATCTTCATTTTGCTTTTTGGCATCATAGACCATTTGCATATATTTTCCAGAAAACATTGCTCCAATGTCAAAACACACTTGAATTATAACCGTAATTTCAAATAAGATTTTTCCCACTTATTATCATTCCTCTTGTCTCTTACTTTATACTAATTATTATTTCCCAACCACGTGTCTTAATATAGCGGCTTAAAGACTTATTAAAATCCTCCAGTTATAGTTAAATGTTAATTTAATTTACTCTTTTTAAACTTAACTGTTGTGAAATTTCTTTCATATCTGCCTTATTTAAAGCATCAATCATCTTATCACTATTAGGCGGAAAATCGAGTTTTTGGTGATGATTTAATGCAAGTTTAGTAATAAAAATTTTTGCTGATCGCCCGTTTCCTTCACGAAAAGGATGAAGAAAGTTCAATCTATCGAGTAAGACAGCATAATCATGGACAGTTGGTTCTTTTTTTGATTTATTGCATTAATTATTTTATTAACTTCATTGATACCTTCTTTAAGAAAGTTTACTGATAAAAAATCAGTACTTCCTTTAGTTAGGTTACAATCTCGAATCTCGCCTGCCCATTCATACAACAATGAAAAATCAAATAATGAATTTTTTGTAAGTCTTTGAAGCTTTCAATTTTAATTTCAGAATTCTTTAAAATTTTCGCCCCAACGTATGTTGCTCTTCGATATTCAGTCTCAGCCAATTCATCTGAATTAAACTCGTGTAATTTATTCTTTAAGGTACCATCACTATATTCAAAACGCTGTGTTATTTCGTTCATAGCTTATTAATTTCCTCATCTAAAATAACGTCTGATTGTTGCATTTGTTTAATCAAATTTTTTATGTCATTGGCACTAGGCCGCCAGTAAGCCAGTTAACTGATGAATTATTTACAATGTTCCCCATGCTTTTCCCAAATCAACATGGCATGTGTGCTTGTTAATAAATAACCCCCAAATCTGAAATTAAGGCATAAAAAAACTAACTGGTAAGGCAGCCAGTTAGAAAGTTCGAATGCTTTTTTCTACTTATATTTCCAGAATATTGTTACACCTTTGCTTGTTGAGTGTGGCATAACTCTTTTTACTTGGTGATTAAATAAGCGCTAATGTAAAAGTTAGTAAACAGTTGCTAATCATTAAGCATATAAAGAGAAGTCGTAATCCTTAAGCAAGATTGCGCAAGGCTCCATAAAGAAATCTTTTTTATTTCAAAAACTCTCTTTTCGTTTATAGAAGTTTATTTTTTAATTTTCTATTACAACCTTCGTACCTTCCTTAAGATGCTCCATCATCCACTTAGCATCTGGTACTGAAAGGCGGATACAACCATGAGATGCTGGTTCCTTACCCAATTTTTCTGCTTCCGGAATATTAAATTTTCCGTCTTCCAAGGTTGGAACCGAATGGAACAAGTATACACCATGGTCTTTCCAAGAAACCCAATACTTAGCTCCTTCATTTAATGACTGGTTAAAGAACTCATCACCGCGTTCCTTTTGAATATGGAACGTTCCGGTTGGAGTATCACTAACTTTCTTGCCATTTTGATCATGGTACATTCCACCACTAGAATACATAGTATAAATTACTTTATTTCCAGACATCAGGTATGTACGATTTTTTTTCAGCTTAACCTTTACCCAGAAATCACTTACCTTATTCAAATCTGGATAAGGCTTAACTTCTGATGGTTCTTTCCAATTAATTGGTGTCCGCATTATCTGATTCTTTTTAGCACTTGCAGCCTTCTTTGCAGCTGCTTTTTCAGCGGCCGCATGCTTCTTAGCAACTTCTGCTGCCTGTTTTTGTGCCGCATAAACCTGTGCCGTATGTCCTAATTGATGATAGCCGAACAAACCTAAAAGCACAAGCGGCAACAAAATAAAGTCAAACTTTCTAATATGCAATTTTTCCCACTTTAGTTTACGCTGTCTTTCGATTCGCTCACTTCGTTTTTCCATAATTCACCAACTTTGACACTTTAACCTTTTTAGATATTATCATTCTTGTTAAACAATGAGTCAACAGATTGGTTATGATAAATTAATGACAATGCCTTTGAGAAAATTGGAGCTACAGATACAACACTCAATTTATCAAATTGCTTTTCAGCAGGAATTTGGATTGTATCAGTTACAATCACTTCTTTTAATTCCGAATTCTTCAATTCTTCTACTGCATTTCCTGAGAAAATTGGATGAGTTGCCACGCCATAAACTTCAGTTGCACCTGCTTGTTTCAATACGGCAGCAGCATCCACCATCTTTGCACCCGTGTCAATTAAATCATCAAACACAATACACTTGTGACCTTCAACATCTCCAATTACGCTAGTAGTTTCAGGATCGATACGATTTTTATCGCGTTTATCCACAATCGCGATTGGAGCCTTTAATAATTCTGCTAAATTCCGGACATTCTTAACTCCGCTATGATCAGGAGCAACTACTACGACATTCTTATCTAAGTTCTTGCTCTTTAAGTAATCAGCTTGTTCATAGATTGCTAGCAAATGATCAACTGGAATATTAAAGAAGCCTTGCAATTGACCAGCGTGCAAATCAAGAGTAATTACCCGATTAGCACCTGCAAGTGTTAAAAAGTTTGCAATTAACTTTGCTGTAATTGGTTCCCGTGGCCGTGTCTTGTGATCAGCCCGTGCATAACCATAATATGGAATAACACAGTTAATTGTACCCGCACTGGCACGCCGTAAAGCATCAATCATAACCATTAATTCCATAAAGTTCTCATTTACAGGATCAGAAATTGATTGAATTACATATACATCTTTTCCACGTACACTTTGGTCAATATTAATTTGAATTTCACCATCACTAAAATGGTGAACAGTTGTATCACTTAATTCAACACCTAATCCTTCAGCAATTTTATTTGCCAATTCTGGATTAGAATTCAAAGCAAATAGCTTCATTCCAGCATTGTCTTGCATAATCTAAATGTCCCTCCAGCAAAATTTTGTGCAATTATCAAAGATAACATTCTTCTTTAATTTTATGGGATTTTCACGGAATGTCAAGGAAGGGAAGAATCAATTCTGGCGATTTTTTAATATTTTTCAACTTGGGCAATTAAGTCTTGATTTTGATTTAATTGTTCTCTTGTTTTCTTTTCAACCTGATGTTCATCAAAAATCAAATAACTGCTGGCCAAATCTTTAATCTGTTGATAATAATGAGTTATTAAGATAATTGTCTTTCCGATTTGGTTTAGTTGGCGAAAGACCTTCAACATTTTTTGGCGATTTTCATTTGTAAGTCCAATTAATGGTTCATCAAGCAAAATCACACTAGGATTAAGTGCCAATACACTTGCTAGTGCAACCATTCTTTTTTCCCCACCAGATAAATGATATGGCACATTATCTTTCAAATCATTTAATCCAAAAATATCCAAGCAGTCATTTACACGTCGTTGAATTTCATTAGGCGGCAATTGCATTTGTTTCGGGCCAAAGGCAATTTCATCATATACGGTTGAATTAAACAGTTGAATATCAACATTTTGAAATAAAATTCCTACTTGTTGATGGTATTGTTTTTTTGTATATGATTCACCCAACCAATCATTTAAGTTTCTTCCTTGATAGGTTACCGATCCTTTTTTAGGAGTTAAAAAGCCTTCCAACACTTGAAGCAAAGTACTTTTTCCACTTCCGTTCGGTCCCATCAAACATAGAAATTCACCCTCTTCTACAGAAAATGAAATATCTTCAAAGACTTTTTTCTTTCCAAAAGAGAAACCCAAATTTTCGATCTCAAACATTTTTTCAACTCCCTAAACTAAAATTACTGCAATTAATATTACACATTCAATTCCAATCAAGAGATAATCTGTTTGATTTAACTTATGAATCATATACTCATATTTTCCGGAAAAAGCTCTTGCTTCTAACGCGTTATACAACTCTTTACCAAACTTAACCATTTCAAGATATAAATTGCCGAAAATCACACCAAACATTTTAAATTGTCCTTTATCCGGGCCAACTGAACGGGCTTCGATTGCCCTAATCATTTGTAACAACATATTA
Source organism: Candidatus Ligilactobacillus excrementigallinarum (assembly GCA_019114385.1). Lineage (GTDB taxonomy): Bacteria > Bacillota > Bacilli > Lactobacillales > Lactobacillaceae > Ligilactobacillus > Ligilactobacillus excrementigallinarum. Next base: position 63,655 of record DXFP01000007.1, read on the forward strand.
CCTAGAACATGCAAATGTTTGATAAAAATATCGACCTGAAAAATAATAAAATCAGGAACATGTAATTGCTTCATTGCAGTTAAAAAATCATATACCGAAGTCGTTGTTGCATAGGTTATCAACGCTGCAAATACAAACGCCATTTTTAATAGGAAATACCAATTACCATTTCCAAGCAAAATCGCTGGAAAATATAAAATAAAATTAAGCCCCAGTAGTACTGAACAGCGTCTAATTATTTTTACAATTACCGGATTACTTTGTCTAATCAATAAAATTCCTTCATATAATCCTGTCAACCAAATTACCCATTTGTTATAGCTGTAACATAAAATAAATGTCACTAAAATCACATTTGTTAAGTAGACAACCGGATGAAACCGATGAGCCGTTGAAACCTTGCTTTCAGTCTGCAGTTTGGCTAATAAATTAGTTAGTACCTGCTTATTTTTAAATAATCCGGCCTTTTTGACTTCTGGTTGATAATCATCCTTTACATTCATCCAATCATTTAATTGCATAAATATTCACTTCTATTCTCCATCGATATTTTTACTTGTAAATGCTTCAATTATTTTAGCAATTAAAAGGAAAATTACGATTGCACTGATTGCACATAATATATATCCCAAAGCCAGACTTATTCCATGCGACATTCCTGGAATCGTATATCCATCAAATAAAGCATGGTAATGCGAACTGTCTTTTAATCCTTGCGGCATAATCGTTGGCAAATGATATTTCTTAAGTTGTGTCAAAATTTGTACTCCACTCCATTCACCCCATGCCGGTGATGAAGCAATTAGGCCTAATGGACATAAAATCAATGCAATCACAATAATTGGGACAATTGCTTTCGCCCATTTATGCTTAACTTTTGTAACTTGTGCGTAATCAAGCGAATTATAAATAGTTTGTGGAGCGACTTTTTTAATATAACTATAAACTCCTAAAGTAATGCCGCCTTCAACTAATCCAATTATTAGATGCACACCTACCATCGCCGGAATTGTAACCTTTAATGGATATGGACAATACAACGGATTTCCCATTGCATTCTTAAATAGTATCGGTTGCAATCCTAATTCAACAGCACAAACAAATGCTCCTGCAACAATGCCAATATAGCCGCCTGCAAATGCACCAATTTGATCTCCATGTTTCTTAAAGATTTTTTTACATAAAAGAAAAATCCCATAGCCAACAAATGGCATCACAAAAGCCATATTAAAAGCATTTGCACCAATACATAAAATTCCGCCGTCACCAAATAAGAATGCTTGCAAGACTAACGCAAGCGAAACCGAAAGGCACGCCGCCCACGGCCCGAGTAAAATCGCAAGTAATACTGAACCAACTGCATGAGCTGTAGTACCTCCAGGAACTGGAACATTGAACATCATGATTAAAAATGCTAATGATGCCCCAATCCCTAGCTGAACTAAATTTTCTTTTTTCTTTTGAATTTGAACTTTAACCTTTTTAGCAGAAACATACCAAACGGGAGCCATCGCAGCAATCATTGTCGCACACGTGGCTGGACTCAGATAATTTTCTGGAATATGCATAATCAAGCTCCTTTCTTTTAATTACGCCCAAAGCGATGCATCTTTTCTTAAATCTAATGCAGGTGAATCAAATAGTTTTTGCCGTAAATAATTAGCAGCTTCATAAATTTTTTGTTGATTTGCACTGATACTTTCACCAAGAACACGTAATACTAATCCTGGTCCTTCTAATTTTGAAATTCCCCAGTTGCAATGTTTATCTTTGCTTAATTGTTGTTGCATCGTATGAACAAAATCTTCGTCAATTTTTTCATTTACCGCAATTAAGCTGCTATAATTACGATAATTTTCATACATCCCCAATTCATTTAAATCAAAGTTTTGAGGATCCAAAATCATATTGTCTGAATACATCAGCTTACCCTCATAGAGAAGTTTAGTATCCATATGCACATAGTCATATTTAAAATCAGAGCCATCCGGAGCCCAACCTGCAGTGATTCCATCTGAATAAATTAAACTAGCACCTTTTCCTAATTTAATTTCACTAATTTGGTCATAATTAGCATTTTTATAAGGAATTACATTATCTGGCAAATACTCTAATATGCTATTTTCACCTAATGAAATTTCAAAAAACTGTTTGCTGATTTTCCCATCATCACACTTATATACATAAGTTGGAGCTTGAGTCGAAATGATTGCCCTGCTTTCTGGTGCAAGTTGAATTTTAGTTAAATATTCTTCTCCTTGAGTAATTCCACCGCCCATTGTAATTAGAAAATAGCAAAGTGTATCTTCATTGTTTAAATTCATTCTGGCCGAAATTCTTGATTGTCCGCTATATAATAACTTGTCTGCAATCGAACGCTGATTAAGCGGCTTAATCGCCAATTCAATATAGCCATCGTATTCATCTGCCGTTTTTTTCATTATCATCACCTATTTAACATCAACTAATAAACAGTTCTTTTTAATCCAATCTTCAACTTTTTTCACATGTTCGCCTTTACGCAAATCTGTAAAAATAAAGCTATCGTCATCTCTAAATTTTTCAGTATCAGATTTCATTCGATCAAGATCTGCACCTACATATGGAGCAAGATCTGTTTTATTAATGATAAATAAGTCACTCTTGATCATTCCTTGTCCGGCTTTTCTTGGAATTTTTTCACCTTCTGGAACTCCAATAATATATATTGAAAAATCAACTAAGTCGGGACTAAATGTAGCAGCCAAATTGTCACCGCCGCTTTCAACAAAAATCAAATCTAAATTTGGATTTCGTTTTTCAAGTTCATCAATTGCTGCTAGGTTCATTGAAGCATCTTCACGGATTGCTGTGTGAGGGCAGCCGCCAGTTTCAATTCCCATAATCATGTCATCTGGTAATACAGAATGTTCTTTCATATATTCTTCATCTACTTTGGTATAGATATCATTTGTGATTACAGCGATTTGATAATCTTTTGCTAAATCCTTCGTGATATCTTCAAGCAAAGTTGTTTTTCCTGATCCAACTGGTCCGCCTACTCCGATAATTACTGGTTTTGTCATTTTTTATCTTCCTTTCTATGACATAAATAATCTAAAGACTGTTGTTTCATGATTAATCTGTGCTAACTCTATTCCAGGAACATTAGCTCCCAATAAAGATGCATCCATTTGCATAATTTCTTGACAGATCTTCAAGACGTCATCAAATAAATTATGCATAATTTGCTGTCCGGCTTTTTGTCCTAATGGAATTGCACGTACAGCATTCTGAATCATTGTCGTTACAATGCTGTATCCGTAATAACAAACACTTTCAATTACATCCATCTGCATATAATTCATAAACATTGCAAAGACAATTGCAGGATTGCCAAATGCTTGATCATTCTTAATTCGTTGTTGATATTCACGGATTAATTTAATTGCGGGTGTATCTTGATCACCATAAATTCTCAAAATTAAGATAATCATCTGTTCTGCAATCAAGCGTGCTCCTTTACGTGTTTCAATCGCTGCAGCAGATCGCGTAATTTGCTGATCATATTCCCAAATTTTATCAACTTCATGTTTGTCTAATGCTTCCATTGTGATTCGGACCAATAAGCCTTCGCCCCATTTAAATTGAGTATTCAAAAATGTCCGCATCCATTTTTCAAAACTTTGATTATCTGTTACTTTATTTTCTCTCAAATATGTCTCCATTCCATATGAGTGATTGAAAGTTCCAATTGGAAAAGTAGAATCACATATTTGAAATACTTCTAACATCTTTTTTATATGTTCATATATTTTTTCATTATTCATAACTTAAGTCCGCATAACTCAATGGTTCATTGAGTGTCATTTCCTTTATTTGATATTTTATGTGATTGTGAACCAATATTTTTTCTACCACAGGATCACGTTCCAATATAATTTGACCGTCTTTAATTTTGACCGGTTTATGTGTATTTCCTAATAAATGTGCAATTCTTCCCATTTGATCAATATCTTCAGGAGTAATCACAATCATTTCTTCCGCCATTGTGTGAATCATTACAATGTTGTGCCCGTCATTTAATAAAATATCTCCATCATGCAAAGGCAAATCATTTCGATCAATTCGGATTCCATATTCATTACCATGATCTGATTTCACTCGTTGAATTGCCTTTTTCAATGCTTCAGGCTTCAATATCACCGTCTCAATGTGATAATTTTCAATATTTTGAATTTCATTAATATTGCCTTGAATTTTTTCAATAATTTTCATCTGTTGTTTACTCCTCAAATTAAAGTATTAATTGGAAAAATGAGAGGCTGCAAAATTACAGTCTCTCATCGGGTGTTACTTTTAATACAAATAGTATCTTTGAGCTAACGCGATATTATCAATTGGCTCACAGCTAATTTCTTTACCATCAATCGTAACTGTAAATTTCTGAGGATCAATTGCAATCGTCTTTGGCAGGTAGTTATTTAATTTCATATCACGTTTTGTCAAATCACGTGTATTGTGAACTGGCAATACTTGACGATCCAACTTCAATTGTTCTTTAATCCCATGTTCATATGCATATGTGGAAACGAAAGTAATGTTATTTTCATTTAATGCCTTTCCACGACTACCAAATAAGTGTGTCATCTTATTTGGTTCAGGAGTTGGCAAACTTGAACCTGCATCCCCCATATTGCCATATGCAACAAATCCATTTTTAATTACATATTTTGGCTTTGCACCAAACATTTGAGGATCCCACATTACTAAGTCAGCAATCTTGCCTTCTTCAACTGAACCGATGTAATCTGATACCCCGTTAGTAATTGCTGGATTAATGGTATATTTTGCGATATATCTCTTAATCCGATTGTTATCATCGTATTCACTGTCACCACCCATTGAACCGTGCTGACGTTTCATCTTATCAGCTAATTGCCATGTCCGCATTACAACTTCGCCGACACGTCCCATGGCCATTGTATCTGAAGACATCATGCTGATTGCACCCATATCTTGCAATACATCTTCAGCAGCAATTGTTTGTTTCCGAACACGTGATTCAGCAAATGCAACATCTTCAGGAACGTTTGGATCCAAGCTGTGACATACCATTGTCATATCAAATAATTCAGCAACTTCATTCTTTGTGTATGGGTTAGTTGGGTTAGTTGATGATGGTAAAACGTTATCTTGACCGCAAACAACCATAATGTCAGGAGCGTGACCGCCACCGGCACCTTCTGTGTGGTATGTATGAATTGTCCGACCTTTAATTGCATTTAATGTGTTTTCAACAAATCCGCCTTCATTTAGTGAATCTGTGTGAACAGCCAACTGAACATCATATTTATCAGCAGCACTTAAAGCATGGTCAATGGTTGATGCTGTAGCACCCCAGTCTTCATGAACCTTAATTCCTGAAGCACCGGCTTTAATTTGTTCACCAGTCATTTCAGGGTCAACGCCTGAACCTTTTGCATAAACACCAAAGTTAATTGGAATTCCTTCATATGCTCGTAAAATTTCTTGAATATTAAATTTACCTGGAGCACAAGTTGCTGAACATGTACCATTAGCTGGACCTGTACCGCCGCCAAAGATAGTAGTAATTCCATTATCTAAGCCCATTTCAGCAATTTCAGGAGAAATATAGTGAACGTGAGTATCGATTCCGCCAGCAGTTACAATTAAACCATCTGCATTAATTGCTTCTGTACTTGCGCCGATAACAAAATCGACCTTATCCATGTTGTCTGGGTTTCCGCCTTTGCCAATTGCTAAAATTTTGCCATCACGAATTCCAATATCTGCTTTGTAGATTCCGTTATAATCAATAATCAAAGCATTTGTAATTACAAAATCAACTACTCTAGGATCTTCATCGCGCCGAGCTGTTGCACTGACTCCCATGCCGTCACGTAAAACTTTACCGCCGCCAAATTTACTTTCTTGGCCATATACTGTGTAATCTTTTTCAACTTTCGCAAACAAGTTTGTATCGCCTAAACGAACACTGTCGCCTGTAGTTGGACCAAACATTTGCGAATATGTCTTTCTATCCATTTCAAAACTCATTGATTAGATACCTTCTTTCTACTTAGATTCTTTTGCCATCTTCAAATTACGTTCACGTTGAGCATAAACTGTCTTTTGATCTTCTTTTGGAGCTTTGCTGCCGTCTAAGAAGTCGTTTACTTTATCATTAAAGCCAAAGATCCGGCGTTTACCGCCAAAATCTACTAAACTGACTTCTTTAACATCTCCGGCTTCAAAACGAACTGCAGTCCCTGCTGGAATATCTAATCTCTTTCCCCAAGCCTTATTCCGATCAAACTCTAATGCAGAATTAGCTTCATAAAAGTGAAAATGCGAACCAACTTGAACTGCACGATCACCAGTATTTTTCACTTTTACTTTAATTGCCGGATAACCTTCATTTACTTTAATTTTTCCTTCCCCTAAGATAAATTCTCCTGGAATCATGAATCTCACCTCTTATTGAATTGGATTGTGAAGAGTAATTAACTTAGTGCCATCAGTAAATGTAGTTTCGACTTGAATCATCGGAATCATTTCTGGAACACCTTCCATTACATCTTCACGAGTTAATACTTTGCTTCCCAAGTCAACTACTTCTTTCATTGACTTTCCATCACGTGCTGCTTCCATTACTGCATTTGTAATTAATGCAACACTTTCTGGATGATTTAACTTTAATCCGCGATCTTTACGTTGTTGTGCAACCATTGCAGCTACCGTAATTGTCATTTTTTCAAGTTCACGTGTTGTTAAATGCATCTTTTTTGCACCTTCTTTGAGATTAATTATCGCAATTGCCTTACGACATTTTTATTTTTAACATAGGTGTCACAAAATTAATATTATTAATCTTACTTTGCAAAATATTTAGTCATTAATACTCTTTTTGTTGAATTCAAATGACAATAAATTAATAATTTATAAGTATTTTGGTTTATTGTTAGTAAAAATTCTTTTTCTTAACTAATAATAAATAATCAAAACATTTTCTTTAGAAAGGGATGTTCAGTTGTGTTAACTCACATTTTGAATATTGGAAGCAGTATGGGGAACGTCACATACATGTTTTTATCAACAATATTAGTTTTTGTTATGACCCCTGGACTTGCATTCTTTTATGGCGGACTTGTACAAAAGAAAAATTCACTGACAATTATGTTGCAAGTATTTCTCGCAATCGGTGTTGTAGGATTACTTTGGATATTTGGTGGATTTAGTCTTGTATTTGGTAAAGATATTGGCGGTGTAATTGGTAATCCTGCTCAATTTTTTGCCTTTCACAATTTATTATTTGATATTAATCATCAATACGGCGCCGCAATTCCATTCATTTTATTTTTCATGTATCAATTAATGTTTGCTATTATTACCTTGCCATTGATGACTGGAGCAGCTGCAGATCGGCTTACAATTGGCGGTTGGATAAAATTCTTGATTTGCTGGATGATTTTAGTTTATTTCCCTGTTGCTCATTGGATTTGGGGCGGCGGATTCTTGGAAAAGATGGGATTTGTTGATTTCGCCGGCGGAACCGTAATTCACGTTTCGGCTGCATTTACCGGTCTTGCTGCAATTTTGTATTTAGGAAAGAGAATTGAACATAATAAAAATCGGCAAAAGCCATTTAATTTAGGTTTAGTTGCTGTCGGTGCAGGACTATTACTATTTGGTTGGTTTGGTTTTAATGCCGGCGGTACTTTAAATGCAAGTGACAAAGCGGCCATTATTATCACCAACACAGCCGTTGCTTCAATTGCAGCCATGGTTTTATGGACGATCATTGCATACTTTAATGACGGACATAAATTCTCATTCACAGAACCATTAGTTGGTGCAGTGGCTGGTTTAGCAACAATTACTCCTGCATCCGGTTATGTTAAGCCAAGCGGTGCATTAATTATCGGTTTATTATCCGCAATCGTCTGTTTTGCTTGCGTTAAATTTGCAGACAAAATGCACTGGGACGATGCATTAGATGTTTGGGGAGTACACGGCATGGGAGGTTTGTTAGGAACCGTTATGATTGGATGTTTTGCAGACCCAGTTATTAACAGTATTCACGCTGGATGGCATCAAATCGGCATCCAACTTTTTGGAGCCGTATTAGTTGCAGTATATGCAATGATTGTAACTTTTGTTATTCTATATATTTTGGATCATATTACCCAAATCAGAACAACTAAAGAACAACAAATCGAAGGCCTAGATAAAACTTTACTAAATCAAACATATGATGGTAAGGAGGACTAATTTATGCTTGGTGTAATTTTGCTTTATGTTGGTATGGTTTTGATGAGTAATGGATTTTATCGAGTAGAAGGAATCAAAGATAAATCCATTGCCGTAATGAATATTTTCACTGGTGGATTAGGTTTAATTTTAAATATTATTGCAATTGGATATGGTGCTTGTGTTGGCAAAAGCTGTGAATGGTTCTATGCAAGTGCAACCGGATTGCTATTCGCTTTTACATATCTCTATGTAGCGATTAATTCAATTTTCGATCTTGATCAGCGCTTATATGGCTGGTATTCGCTTTTTGTAGCAATTAATACTATCCCTGCCGGAATTCTATGTTTCCACCACTTTGGCGGCAATCCGCTATACGGTATCATCTGGTGGGCATGGGGAATTCTCTGGCTGACCGGATTCATTGAAAATAATTTGCATAAAAATCTTGGAAAATTTGTTGGTTATCTTGGAATTATTGAAGGGATTCTAACAGCCTGGATTCCTGGATTTTTGATGTTAGTTGGTAAATGGTAATTACTTAAAATCGATAACAAATAAGAGCTGCGATTTTGATCGCAGCTCTTATTTTAGTTTTTAACAAGGGATCGGTGCTTTTCACTCGATTAAATTGCGTGATCCAATAAGCTGTCAACTGAAATGTGATATAAATCACTTAAAGAAACTAAGCTCTCCAAATCAGGATAGCTGACATCACGTTCCCAGTTTGAAACTGTCTGCCGTGAAACATGTAAGATATCAGCAACTTCCTTTTGTGTAAAACAAAGATCTTCCCGCTTTTCTTCTAAGTTTTTACCTAATTCCATAAGATATTCCTCCTCAATCAATTAAACAATAACACTCTTCATTTTCTCGCGATTACAAATAAAGTAATTAAATCCATCTGAGTGACAAATACCTATTGATCCTCGCTAAAAACCTTCCCCTTATGTCTATATATTTTAACACAAATTTAAATCAATATAAAACAATACTAATTAATTATGTAAGTAATAATTTATACTTTTGTTCGTTTATTTGCTACAAATCAACTTTGTATTGTGCACAATTGATGTTATTTAAACTATTTTACCTAATTAATTATTAAATTTTGTTCAGGTTTTAGTAATCGCTTACATTTTTATTTTAACAAAAAAGAAAGGTTCACCGCAACCTGCAATTGAACCTTTCTTTGTATTTCTAGTATGAACGAATACCTAATTTTTTCTTTAATAAGTACCGTAATCCAAAACCAGCTGCTGCAAAAATAAAATCAGCAATTGGTGACAATGGACGATTTAAACTTACTGGAATTCGTGCGATCAAGGCAAACGCCAAGAACCAAACTACCAACAAGCCTAAGAATGCACCTATTCCTCGTAAAATCCGGTGTTTAGCTTTCCGATTACCCATTACTTTATAGAAGGCAGCCAAACCTAAACCAGCAATAATTGCAGTTGAGAATAATGTAATCCAACCAGCATCAGTTGAAGGAGTCTTTGAGAAGAGACCCAATACCCCGTACATTGCGCAGAACATTGCAAACATTAACAATCCGTTATCTAATGCCATTTCCCAGAATTTAGGCGGTTGTTGTTCCTTCAAGCGCTTAGGTCCATTAATGATATCATCTGCTTTTTTAGCAGCCGGACCATATAACTTAGCAGCCGTAATACCTTGCTTTTGCTTTTCCTTTAATTCTTCATAAACATCTTGCAAAGCAGTTGCTTTCTTTTCAGGGTCAAAACCTTGATCATTTAAAGCTTTATTTAACTTGACCATATATTCAGCATTCCGCTTCGTTAAATCTGAGAATTGTTTGTTGATTTCAATGATCTTTTCTTGTCGTTCTTTTTCGCGGGTTTCCGCTTGACGCCGTGCAGCGTCTTGATTCTTTTGACGAATATTTTCTTCTGACACTGTGTCAAATCCTTTCTTTTTGTATTTAGGTAAATGTTTGGGGGAACAACCGACCTTAACTTACACATTAAACCTAAATTCAATAATGTCTCCATCTTGAACTACATAGTCCTTACCTTCCAGGCGCATTTTTCCAGCTTCCTTAACTGCCTGCATACTGCCATACTTATCCAAATCATCAAATGACACTGTTTCTGCCCGAATAAATCCACGTTCGAAGTCCGAGTGGATAATTCCAGCAACTTGCGGAGCTTTCATTCCACGCTTGAATGTCCAAGCACGAGTTTCCTTGCCGCCAGCCGTAAAGAAAGTTTCCAAGCCTAACAACTTGTATGAAGCCCGAATCAACCGGTTCAAACCTGGTTCATCCACGCCTTCCATTTCAAGAAATTCCTTCTTTTCATCGTCATCCATTTCTGCAATTTCTTCTTCAGTGCTTGCAGCCACGCCGATTACTTCTGAACCTGAATCATTTTCAGCCAAATATTCTTTAATTTGACCCATGTATTTGTTTGCATCTGGATCAGCCATATCTTCTTCAGCAATGTTTGCAACATACAAAACAGGTTTTGAAGTCAATAAGAATAAGCCTTTCACAATCTTTTGTTCATCATCGTTAAATTCGATTGAACGCACTGGCTTGCCTTCTTCAAGGACTGGCTTAATCTTTTGCAAAACTGCAAATTCAGCTTGGGCTTCCTTGTCGCGACCAGTTTTAGCAACTTTTTCTACCCGAGTATACCGTTTGTTGATAGAATCCAAGTCTGCTAAAACTAATTCCAAATTAATCGTGTTAATATCATCAATTGGATCAACTTTGCCTGAAACATGGGTAATGTTGTCATCATCAAATGCCCGTACAACGTGTACGATAGCATCCACTTGACGAATATTTTCCAAGAACTTGTTTCCTAATCCTTCACCTTTGCTAGCACCTTTAACAATTCCAGCAATATCAGTAAATTCAAAGGTTGTGTGTACAATCTTTTTGGCAGGGATGATTTCATCGATACGTGCTAAACGCTTGTCTGGAACTTCAACCATTCCTACGTTAGGATCGATTGTAGCGAATGGATAGTTCGCCATTTCAGCTCCTGCCTTTGTAATTGCGTTAAATAAAGTTGATTTACCAACATTAGGCAAACCAACAATTCCTGCGGTTAATGCCATTCAATTTCACTGCTTTCTAATTTGCTTTTTCCAAAATTTTCTTTAGTTTACGCTCAAATTCACGTCGTGGAAGCATCACAACATGGTTGCAATTCAAGCATTCAATCTTGATATCCATGCCCATGCGAATGATTTTCCAACGATTTGCACCACAAGGATGAGGTTTTTTCATTTCTACAATATCATTTAAATCATAGTCTTTCATTCTTGCACCTCATAAGATCATTATAATTCAATATTTAAGACATCCATAATCCGATTAAAATCATCGGTTGATAGATAATTGATTTCAATCTTGCCTTTACCGGTCTTTTCATTCGCTTTGATTGCTACTTTTGTACCAAATTTTTCTTGCAACCGGTCTTGGCTTTGCCGCAAATAAGGTGATAAACTCTTTTTCTTTTCTTTCTTGACTTTCTTTTTGCCGTTCATTTCGTTAACAATTTGTTCCAATTGACGCACCGTCAAGTTTTCCTTAACTGTACGTTGAGCCAAATCAACTAATTTCGAACGATCTTTCAGTGCCAATAATGTTCTGGCTTGTCCCATTGACAACTGGCCATCTTGCAACATTTGTTTTACCTTAACCGGCAAATCCAATAAACGCAGATAGTTGGCGATATATGGCCGTGACTTGCCTAAGCGTTCTGACAGTTGAGCTTGAGTGATTTTCAAGTTTTCCATCAATGTGCTGTAAGCTTGGGCCTCTTCCAACGGACTTAAATTTTCCCGTTGCAAGTTTTCTAAAACGGCAATTTCCATCATTTGTTCATCATCAATCGCACGCACAATTGCAGGAATTTTATCCTTGCCTGCCATCTTAGATGCTCTGAAGCGCCGTTCACCTGCGATGATTTCGTAGCCCATCACACTTGATTTACGCACAATAATAGGTTGAAAGACCCCATTTTTACGAATTGATTCTGACAAATCATTTAAATTTTCTTCATCGAAAGTTTTCCGT
>DXFP01000057.1 GCA_019114385.1 Candidatus Ligilactobacillus excrementigallinarum
AGTATGAAACAAATTCTTTTATTCCTTCTTCAAAATGGAAAATCTCCTGCTCACCGCCATCACGTTCATCTGTTAAAACGATTTTTACACCCTTTAGTAAGAAAGCAGATTCCCGCAACCGTTCCGCAAGTACATCATATTTAAAATGAGTCGTTGAAAAAATCTTGGAATCAGGTTTAAACGTAACTGTTGTGCCGCTTTGTTTATTTGTTTTCCCGATTTTTCGCAAGGTTCCAACTGGTTGGCCACCATTAATAAAATCTTCTTCGTATTCAATCCCATCACGTACAGTATTTACAGTAAGTTTTTCTGACAAGGCATTTACTACAGAAGCTCCAACTCCGTGTAGTCCGCCAGATGTTTTATATTCTCCTTGACCGAATTTTCCACCGGCGTGTAAAACAGTAAAAATAACTTCTACAGTTGGAATCCCCATTTCGTGCATTCCAACTGGCATTCCTCGTCCGTAATCTGATACTGTAATCGATTCATCTGCGTGAATAGTAACATCAATCTCTTTCCCATATCCAGAAAGTGCTTCATCTACAGCATTATCTACAATTTCATAAACTAAATGATGTAATCCACGTGAATCAGTTGAACCAATGTACATTCCGGGACGTTTTCGAACCGCTTCGAGCCCTTTAAGAACTTGAATCGAATCGTCACCATAGTTATTTTTTGCCATTGCGTTCAAACCTTTCTTTTTATAATTGTAGTTATATTATAATTCATTATTGAAAAATTTATTAGTCGAAATTAAATAAAACACACGTTCTCAATTATATCACATCAAAAATTTATTCCTAGAATAAAATGCTAATTGAACGATTTTCAAATAAGTGATAGAATTTTAAGTGAATTTTTTTAGAGGAGGTTATCTTCTATGAGTTGGAAAATTCCCGTAATGTTGGTAATTGGATACTTATTAGGTTCAATTCCTTCGGGTGTATTAATCGGTAAAATTTTCTACGGGAAAGATATTCGAAATTATGGCAGCGGAAACATGGGAACTACAAATACATTCCGTGTTTTAGGAAAAAAAGCTGGAATCATTGTCTTATTAATGGATTCACTTAAAGGTACTTTAGCTGCCTTACTTCCATACTTTTTCCATTCAAACGCTAATCCACTTCTAATTGCCCTTTCTGCAATTATTGGGCATGTATTTCCCATATTCGCTGGTTTCAAAGGTGGAAAAGCAGTTGCTACAAGTGCCGGAGCATTATTAGTTTATAATTGGAAATTCTTTTTATTGGCTTGGGCAATTTTTCTCATTACAATTTTTGTCACAAGTATGGTTAGTATGGGAAGCATGGTAGGATTTACTATTATTACAATTGCTTCATTCTTTTTCGGTGATCCAGTATTAATTGCCGTTGCATTCGGATTAACGATCTTTGTTTTTATTCGTCACTGGAAGAATATTGAGCGAATTAAAAACGGAACGGAAAATATGGTTCCTTTTGGAATTGGATATTGGATCAAACAACATAAGTTACATAAACAAAAATAAATAAAAACCTCGTAATAAATTAGTTTTCAACAATTCACTACGAGGTTTTATTTTTTATCTAAAATATTGTAATTTGATAACTAGAATTAAATGTTTGATGTCCATCTAATTCATTACTTGCAAATTTATGTTTGAAGTCTTGATCACTATTTACTGTATCTGCTAGTCCCCACCATGGTTCAAGGCATACAAATTGACCTTCTTGCGGGTATGATGACCAAACTCCAACATACTTAGCATCAAATACATTCAATTTTACACCATGCTGATGTTCATTATTAGATAATTCAATTTCAGTTGGTTCTTCGGCTAAATCAAAAATTACAGCATCATTCTTAAATAATTCATGATTGATTGCAATTTCAGATTCACGTTCTTCTTTTGAGTTATCAATATCTGTATACGCACCCTTTAACGGAATAATATTTCGCGTTGCTTTAGGTGAAAGTGAAATTTGATAATCATCATAATAATGTTTATCATCCATTGGAACGGCAAAAGCTGGATGTCCGCCAATTCCAAACCAAATTTTTTCGTTTGATGGATTTTCAACTTGATAATCAACTTTTAAACTTCTACCAGTTAATTCAAATCCAATCCGAAGAATGAAGTCAAATGGATAAACTTCTTTAGTTTCATCAGATGAATGTAATTCAAAAATTGCATGGTTTTTACTTTGATTTAATATTTCAAAGTTCAAATCCCGTGCAAATCCATGTTGGGATAAATGATATTCTTGACCATCAACTTTATAAATATCATCCTTTAAACGTCCTACAATTGGAAATAAAACTGGAGCATGTCGTCCCCAATATTTTGCATCTCCACTCCACATGTATTCTTTTCCAGTTGCTTTGTCAATGAAGCTAACCAGTTCTGCTCCGTGTTCATTGACAGTAACAATTGCATCAGCTGATTCAATTTTAATTGCCATCTTAATCCTTCCTTTCTAAGAATTAAAGGATATACCGAGATAAGTCCTTATCTGCAGCAATTGAGCCGATTTTATCTTCTACGTATGCCTCAGTGATTGTAATTTCACCCATTTGCATATCTGGTCCTTCATAAAGTAAATCTTCAAGTAATTTTTCTAAAATTGTATGCAAACGACGAGCACCGATATTCTCATTTTCATGGTTAACTTTGTATGCAATTTCTGCAATTTTTTCAATCGCTTCAATTGTAAAAGTTACTGAAATATTATCTGTACCGATCATTGCAATATATTGTTTAATTAATGCATTCTTAGGTTCAGTAAGAATTTTTACAAAGTCTTCTTTCTTCAATTCATCTAGTTCTACTCGAATTGGAAAACGACCTTGTAATTCAGCAATTAAATCGCTTGGCTTACTTTCAGCAAAAGCACCCGAACCAATAAATAAAATATGATCCGTATTTATAATTCCGTACTTTGTTTTAATTTGAGATCCTTCTACAATCGGTAAAATATCACGTTGAACACCTTCACGTGAAACTTGACCATTTCCATTTTGTTTGCCATTTGATGCAATTTTATCAATTTCATCAATAAAGATAATACCTGAATTTTCAGCGCGTTTAATCGCAGCTGCTGCAATATCAGCAGAATCTACTAATTGTTCAGATTCTTCTCTAACAAAAATTTCACGTGCTTCCTTTACAGGTAAGGTCCGTTTAACATAACGTTTAGGCATCATTGAATTTAAGTCGCTCAAATCAACACCCATTTGTCCCAACATATCAGATTCATTGCTTAATTTTTGCTTTGGATCTTCCATTTGAATTGTAACTTGTTCATTTTCTAGGAAACCATCTTCTAATTTTTGCTTAATTGATTTCCGTTTATTTTGCGTTTCTGTATCAACTTCTTCTTCCTGATTTGGATTTGGCATTTCAGGTAACTTACCCTTTTGCAAATCTTGCATCATTTTCATAAAATCAGCTTGATTAGATTTAGTGTCATTTTTATGTGCTGGAACTAAGGCCTTTACTAAGCGCTGATTTGCACGTTGTACAGCTTGACTACGAACTCGAGCATACATATCATCTTGTTCCATTTTATATGCTACTTCAACTAAGTCACGTACCATTGATTCAACATCACGGCCAACATAACCAACCTCAGTAAATTTAGTTGCTTCAACTTTTACAAAAGGCGCATTAACAATTTTAGCCAAACGCCGTGCAATTTCAGTTTTACCTACACCTGTAGGTCCAATCATTAACAAATTTTTCGGCTTAATTTCATCTTGCATTTCTGCACTTAGTTGCATTCGACGATACCGATTTCTTAATGCAACCGCAACTGCTTTTTTGGCCTTGTTTTGGCCAATAATATATTTATTTAATTCATCTACAATTTGACTAGGTGTCTTTTCAGTGGTTTTCATTCAATTACCTCTATTCTTCAGGTTCTTCAACGATAATATTATGATTTGTAAAAATATCAATATCAGCGGCAATATCTAAAGCTGCATGTGCAATTTCAGCTGCTGACATTTCTGGTGAATATTTTGTCATTGCGATTGCTGCAGCTTGAGCAAAATTACCACCAGAACCAATTGCTAAAACGTCATCATCAGGTTCAATTACTTCTCCACCACCTGAAACAATCAACAAATTATCTTTGTCACTCACAATTAACATAGCTTCTAGTTTTTGCAAAGTTTGATCTGAACGCCATTCTTGTGCCAATTCTACTGCTGCCCGTTTTAAATCATTAAATTCATTTAATTTCTTTTCAAATCGTTCTTCAAGATTAATTGCATCCGCAACACCGCCAGCAAAACCTACAGCAACTTTATTGTCGTAAATTCGCCGTACTTTACGTGCTTGTCCTTTTGCAATTACTTTTTCTCCTAATGTTACTTGACCATCTCCAGCAACTGCTGTTTGTCCATTATGTTTTACTGCGCAAATTGTTGTCATTTAAATTCCTCCTAAGTACCTATTACGTTACTTAATAATTATATTTTCTTATATAGGTCAAATTTAGTCAAGAAAGATTCTTTCATTATATAAAGGCATAAGCCTAGTCTCTATTTATATATCCGTATAATCGGGTTCCAAAACAAACAGGCATGTCTGTAAATTCAAAAGCCTCCGAATTTTTACTGCGTAATTCGTTCGGTTTTTTCCTTACAACATGCCTGTTTAGGGTGTTTTGTCACATCTTCTTCTTTTTTAAATATTATTTTTCAATTGGTTCTTCATAATCACCATTTGGACAAACCACTTGTCTGCCTTTGCGACTCTTTTTGTATACTAAATAGTGACCATCTTTTGGACAATCTCTTCCAACTGGCATGTCCCATGAAACAAAATCACATTTCGGGTAGCGTGAACAGCCATAAAATGTTCTATTTTTCTTTGATTTTCTTTCCAAAATGTCACCTTTACCACATTTTGGACATTTTACACCAATTGACTTAGTAATTGCCTTAGTATTCCGACATTCTGGGAAACGACTGCAAGCATAAAATTTACCATACCGTCCCATTTTGATGACCATTGGCGCACCACAGATTTCACAGTTAAAACCTGCTGGCTCGTCTTTAATTTTAACTTTTTCAATTTTTTCAGATGCTGCATCCAATTCTTTAGCAAATGGTTTGTAAAACTCATCAACAACTTTTACCCATTGCCGTTTTCCTTCTTCAATTTTATCCAGTTGATTTTCTAAATCTGCAGTAAAATCAATGTTTAAAATATCTGGGAACCATTCTTTAATCATCTTATTGACGATTTCACCTAATTCAGTTGGTTCAAATTTTCTTGCAACCAATTTTACATAGTATCTTTTCTGAATAGTATTTAACGTTGGAGCATAAGTCGAAGGTCGACCAACACCATTACCTTCCAATGTCTTAATTAACGCTGCTTCAGTATATCTTGCAGGTGGTAAGGTAAAATGTTGGTTTGGCTGGTTTGAAACCATTTCTACTTGATCATTAACTTTAAGAGAAGGTAATTTATTATCTTTTTTTGATTTTTCATGATAAATCTTTGTGAATCCATCAAACTTCAATTGTGAACCATTTGCACGATATATCACACTATTTTGCTCTAAATCTATTCGTACAGTATCATAAACTGCAGATGTCATTTGACTTGCAACAAAACGCGACCAAATTAAGGTATAAAGTTTTAATTGGTCTGGGGTCAAATACTTTTTCAAAGATTCCGGAGTACGTAATACAGAAGAAGGACGAATCGCTTCATGCGCATCCTGTGCTCCTTCTGGTAGTTTACCTTTACGTGGTTTGATTGCAGCATATTTCTCACCATATTCATCATGAATAAATTGTGAGGCTTCATGTTTAGCAACATTTGAAATTCGAGTGGAGTCTGTACGCATATAGGTAATTAAACCAACTGAGCCACCGCGTCCAATATTGATTCCTTCGTAAAGTTGTTGTGCTACCATCATTGTCTTCGAAGTTCTAAATTTTAAATTGTTATTTGCCACTTGTTGCATAGTTGAAGTTGTAAATGGTAATGGTGGTTGACGTTTACGTTCTCTTTTATCGACCTTTTGAACGTTGAATGGCTTTTGACTATCAATTTGATTTAAAATCTTTTGAACGTCATCGTTATTTGCTAGTTTAACTTTTTTGTTATTAACTCCATATAACTCAGCTTTAAATTTCGAACGGCCCTTCTTAAATTGAGCATCAACTGTCCAATACTCTTCTGGAATGAAGTTTTTAATTTCATTTTCGCGTTTAATAATTAAATTTAATGCAATTGATTGCACCCGCCCTGCTGAAAGTCCCTTTTTGATTTTTGCCCATAAAATAGGTGAAATCGAATATCCAACAAGACGATCCAATACTCGTCGAGCTTGTTGCGCATCAACTAAATCCATATTTATTGATCGTGGGTTTTTAAACGCATTTTTAACTGTATCTTTTGTAATTTCATTAAATACAACTCGGTTTTTATCTTTTGGATCTAATCCTAACAAATATGATAAGTGCCATGCGATTGCTTCACCTTCACGGTCCGGGTCAGAAGCAAG
>DXFP01000058.1 GCA_019114385.1 Candidatus Ligilactobacillus excrementigallinarum
TAACATGATATAACGATTATCCGCATCAGCATACAAAATATCATCATGATCGATTGCTTCGATCAAATGTTCCGTTAAGTGAACCTCTTGTCCTGGAAAAACTTTTAACGGAATTTGTTCCCGGTCAAGGTCAGATGCAAGGTACACATGGTTTGCTTTCTTTGCTTCTTTGCGAAGTTCTTTAATAACGTCGCCTTTACCACGAATTGAAATATAGTGGGGTTCATAATCATTTTCAATGTCGATTCCCATTTTACTTTTAGGTAAATCACGAATATGACCTAAACTAGCCATTACCTTATAACGTGAACCTAAGTATTTTTGAATTGTTTTTGCTTTTGATGGAGATTCAACAATCACTAAATTCTTTTTAACTTTTCTCGTGGTTTTCTTTTTAGTCTTTTTACCTGTTGAAGTTGATTTTGTTGCAGGCATTTAACCACTCCTTAAAATTCAAATCAATTAAATATCTATAAAATCGATTTTCATGTTAGGACAAATTGTTCGTATTTGTCAAGTCATGCGAAATTCTTCTAAAATATCTTGACTGTCAAAAATCGGCTTTGCTCCATCTTTAAAAAGTAAATTACATCCAACAGATAATTCGCTATTTATTTTTCCTGGAACTACTAAAACATTTCGATTTTCTTGAAGAGCTAAATTAGCAGTAATCAAACTTCCGCTCTTTTTACGCGCTTCAACTACTAAGATACTGTCACAAAGTCCCGCAATTATTCGATTTCTTAAGGGAAAATGAAAAGCGCGCGGACTAGATGTTGCTTTAAACTCACTTATTACTAAATGGTTTTTCATCATCTCCTGCTGTAATTGTTGATTTTCATGCGGATAACAAATATCTAACCCTGTGCCAATTACGCCAATCGTTTTACCATGATTGCCAATTGTTATTCGATGACAAAGACTATCTACTCCATGTGCTAATCCACTAATTGTAACAATTGGTTTTTGAATAACAGTTGGCAATAATTGATTCAATACCTCATTTGCATATTGACTATGCTTACGTGCTCCGACTACTCCTAAAATAGGATAATTAAGCAAATTTAAATCGCCTTTATAAAATAGTACAAGTGGCGGTTGATATATTTCTCTCAATTTTTCAGGATATGTTTCATCTAAAATTGTTATATAATCAAATTGACATAGATTTTGTTCAATTAATCTCGTAATTTTATCTGAATATATTAATTGATATAGATTTCGTGTTTTTTGAAAATTTAAATTTAATAACAACATTAAATCATAATCAGATGGAATCTGGTGATTAATTTTGATAAATTCAAAAATCTTATTTTCAGAAACAAGTCCGATACCGCTGCAAAGATGAATTCTCAATAAATATTCTTTTAATGTCATAAAAAAATGCTCCTTTACGTTCTCTAATTATAAATACGCAAAAGAGCAAAATTTATTTGTATTTTGTTACAGGAGAAAAACTCTGTCGATGAATTGGTGTTATTCCTAATTGAGCTAATCCAGCTAAATGTTTTTTCGTTCCATAACCAACATTTTTTTCAAAGTCGTATCCGGGATATTTTTCAGCATATGCACACATTAATGAATCTCGAAATTCTTTAGCAACAATACTAGCTGCTGATACTGATACAGATTTTGCATCTCCCTTAAT
Source organism: Candidatus Ligilactobacillus excrementigallinarum (assembly GCA_019114385.1). Classification (GTDB taxonomy): domain Bacteria; phylum Bacillota; class Bacilli; order Lactobacillales; family Lactobacillaceae; genus Ligilactobacillus; species Ligilactobacillus excrementigallinarum. Next base: position 1,649 of record DXFP01000058.1, read on the forward strand.
TAATTTTAGTTGTGAGATTTCTGTATTAATTGACATCGCATCAATAATCAACTGATCAGGTACAACTGTTAAATTTCGAACAGCATTTTTCATTGTAATTTTTGTTGCTTCATATATGTTAACTTTATCAATCAATTTACTACTACCAATTCCAATCCCAATACTAATAGCCTTATCTAGAATAATTTGATAAAGTTGTTTTCTAACTTTACTAGTTAATTGCTTTGAATCATTAACTTCAATTTCATGAAAATCATGAGGTAAAATCACTGCAGCCGCAACCACCGGTCCCGCTAATGGACCTCTGCCAACTTCATCGATTCCAGCTATATTTTGCTTACCAGACTGCCAAAACCGTCTTTCATATTGCATTCGCTTTTCATAATCATTTTCAAGTTTTTCTTGACGAGCAACTCGTTTCTGGTATTGTTTTAGTAAAGTTTGAACACCTTTTCGAGAATCATCTTTCAAAGATTCAATAAACTCAGATGTTGGATTATTGTTCAATTTTGCTTTAATTTCATTAATTTTCATTATTAGTTACTTGTTTTTCAGGTATATCATCTAATGTAAATCTACCTAATTTTCCTTTTCTAATTTCAAAAATAAGACGTTCACTTGCCCGATCATAATCATCTTTAAAGCCAAATTTTTTGGTTAAATTCAATAATAAATTAACCGTTGTATCATGAATTTCTTGATCAGATAAGTGATAGCGTTCCATTAATTTTTGCGAATGATTTTCAACAAAATATTCTAATCCATATAACGCAACATCATCTTTTGCATATAATGTATCTTTAATCGCACCAGACAAAGCCAATTTTTTTCCAACAAGCGGATCTTCAAATTTGGGCCATAAAATTCCTGGAGTATCTAATAACTGCAAAGTTTTTCCCGCTTTTAGCCATTGTTGAGTTTTAGTTACTCCCGGCTTATTTCCCGTTTGAGCAACGTTTTTCTTAACCAAATGATTTAGCAATGTTGATTTTCCAACATTTGGAATTCCAATACACATTACTTTAATTCGTTGATTCAAAATTCCCTTTTCTTTTCGTTTGTTTAATTTTTCAGCCATCACTTCTTTGATCTTTTTTTCAATAGTTTTTAGTGATCCCTGATTACTATTAATTGCAATTGCAGGCTGTCCATTTTGTTCATAATAATTAACCCAAGCTTGATTTAACTTTGGATCAGCCAAATCTGCTTTGGTTAATACTCGAACATTTGTTTTATTTTGTAAAATTTCTTCAAGTTGTGGGTTTCTTGAAGATTCAGGTAAACGAGCATCAACAAGTTCTAAAACTACATCTACCATTTTTAAATTTTCCTTAACTTGGCGTACAGCCTTTGCCATATGACCAGGATACCATTGAATTACTGTCATTCTGATCCTCCTAATTCATTTTATCTAAATATTTTTGCCAAACTTCATCAAAAACACTCATTGATGGTAAATAACTGCCATTCATTTCTAAATAATTTGAAACTTCTTCGTATTGATCTGCTTGTTTTGGAAAAGCTTGATCATAAAACGCATCATTTGCAAATTGAGTGATTTCATCATGTAAATTTGGATTTCGAAGCGTCATTAAATACCGATAAAAACTTTGTCTTCTTTTCATTTATTTAACCTCTTTTGGAATTAGTACTTTAAACTGAATTTCATTTTGTTTCAAATTTAATTTCTCAGCACGTAATTGAATTGCATTTTTACCAGTCAAACGATCTAAACAAATCGTAATTTTATTTTGTTTTGCATTTATTTGAATAATTCCTTTCAAATCATAATTATTTTGAATATATTTCAAAATAAATTTTGAAGGAGTATTCAATGATCCTGCATTAATGGATTTAACATCTAAAACAATATTCCCATTCTTAAACTCAGGTTTCGCATTTACAGAAAATGTAACTTTTTTCCCTAAAACATTAGTTGTCGCCATTAAAATCGCATTTTTCTTTAGTATAAAACGATAACTAATTTGTGAGTCTTTATTATTTTTTTGTAGTAGGTAATTAATTGTATCACTAAAATTTTCCTTGTTCATTGAGAGTTCAACAACTGAATAACTTTTACTAGTTTCCTCAACCTCAATAGCTGGTGAACTAGATTGTGATACGCTTGGTACAGTGATTTTTAAACTAATAAAAACTACAAAACTTAAAATAATAATTAATAATCCAATAAATGCCCATTTCCAAATATTAAAATGCTTTTGCTTCTTCATCAAATTACCTCTTTGTTGTTTGACTATTCAACCATAAGTTTTTATGCTGCATCATTTTTTGATATAGTTGATTAGCCATATACTGATATCCTTTTAAATTTGGATGAAAATGATCATTTGCAGATAAATAATCGTTTAATTCGTACTTATCATTCAATTTGTTTTGAATTTCTGCAGACGACAAATTTTCTAAATTCATTTTAGAATCTTGTTTTAATTTAGTTTGATCATGATTTAAGTACTGTCCTTGTGATAATCGATTATTTACATTGACCAAATATGTTTTAGGAACGTCCTTAATCGCATTTTTCGTAATTTCAACCCATTGATTTGTATATTTTTGCAAAGCAGAAACAGTTGGAAAATATACATAAAAAGGATTATAAATACTAAAAATAAAAATCGGTGCATGCGTATTATATTTTCTAATGCACTGCAACAGACTATTTATATTATTGGCATATTTTTTCTCCTGTTGAGGCATAATTTTTGATAATTGATTATCCATTAAAACATTAAAATGTTTTTGCAAAACTTGAATTAAATCATTACCACCAAAAGACATTGTGATGACATCTGCTTTTTTCAAATGATTTTGAATATCAGAATTATTCTTTATCCGTTTCTCAATCTGATCTGTTCGATCACCAGTTTTACCATAATTATAAGTCGAAACCTTTAAATCATAGTGTTGTTCTAATTTTTGTTTGACTAAATACACGTATCCACCCTTATGAGTTGGATCTTGTTCACCATAAATTAGTGAATCACCAACACATACAAGATTTAATTTTTGAGAATGAATCTCTTTAGTTTTCTTAGTAGTAACATTTTCGTTTTTATTTGCACAATATTTGGATAATCCCCATCCAATTCCTCCGATACAAAGAGCACAGATAAGGATTATTATAAGATATTTAAACACTTTTTTTAACTTCATTTTTGAACCTTTATCAAAATTGTAATATACAATTTAACGTAATAAATTGCATTTATAAATCAGTTTAAAACGTTTTAATCGTGCTTTATTGTTAAATACAATTATTTCCGATTGAATGTTTTG
>DXFP01000059.1 GCA_019114385.1 Candidatus Ligilactobacillus excrementigallinarum
ATAAATGATAATTTAGTAGCTTAGAAATATTTATTTAACAACTGATCTTTTAGTTCAATTAGTTTTTCATTTTCTTGCATATTTTCTGACATCATCAATAAATAGTTTCTAGCTATTCTGGTAATACCTGACAATTCTTCAGGATCATTGGGTAACGGTATTTCAAATTCCTTCAATGCTTTTTTGCTGAGATGAAGTACTGTCGTTCCGTTAACATAACCTAGACAATGTGCCTTAACACGTGTACTCATTAGTATTAGATCTAGTAACCATTTAGATATTTTATTCTGTTTAGGGATTACTTTTACTAGATCCATAGAATAAATAATCTTTTTGAATCTACTAGTAGTAAGCACTGGTTCAGCGTTGCCAATGATATCTGCGTTTTGTGTCAAATCTGTGTGTGCAATAAGCATGTCAAATAACGAAGCGTATTGACTTTGCTTGACATTTTTACTTGGAATAATAGATTTATACCCATTAATTTGGAATCCACCTGTTCTAGCAAAATTTTTAATCGTTGCCATACCTAAATCACTATCTACCAGTTCTTTTCCTTTGTAAGAATAGCCTGATGTTATTTCAGCTATATCTGTTAAATTTTTATACGTCCAATTTTGGGGAATTGAACCATCATTAAAGTTAAAATAAGAAAAATAATTATCGCTAATGGTATGTAATTGATTAGTTAAATTATCATTTATCTAACAAAAGATTAGCTAATAAAAATGAAAGGAGTGTGAGATACATCATGTCAAAAGGTTATTTACTAGAATCTGATGTTGAAAACTTAGCTTTAGATACTTTAAGACAGGTTGGATTTAATGTTTATAAAAGTCCTAGCCCCACAATACCTAATCCTGAAATTGATGCAATGAGAAATAATGACCATTCAGTACCTCTTTTAACTGATAATGTTGAGAAGACACTTCGAAAACTCAATCCAGGATATTCAGATGAAATCTATAGAGAAGCATTTCGTCAATTAATTAGGTTAGCTGATAATCCTGATATGATGATCAATAATCATTATTTCCATAAGTTATTAATTGAAGGCATCAGAGTTAAAACGAATGAAAATGGTGAAAGTAGGACTGTAGTATTATATCCAATTGATTTTGATGACGTTGAGAATAACGAATTTATTGCTACTAATCAGTTTACTTTCAAAGGCACTCATGAACGGCGTCCTGACGCAACAATTTTTATTAATGGCTTGCCAGTTGTTACATTTGAATTTAAGGATGCTGGTAATCCTAATGTAGGTATTGAGAGTGGCTATAGACAGTTACAAACCTATAAGACTGAAATACCAGAATACCTAAAATATAATGAAATTTTGATTACTTCAGATGGTATTAATTCACGAGCTGGTTCTTTAACTGCGGGATTTGATCGTTTTATGCGTTGGAGAGCACCTAAAAATGTTTCAGAAGATGATGATCTTCAAATAGAAACAATGATTAAATATATGCTGAAGCCAAAAGATTTACTCAATATTATTGAGAACTTCATTATTTTTGAATCTGATGGCGATAATACTGTTAAAATCTTAGCTGCATATCACCAATACTATATGGTAAATAAGGCGGTCAGAGCTGCGAAAAGAACGATCTCAGACCCTAATGATAAACGCATTGGTGTCGTATGGCATACGACGGGTTCGGGAAAAAGCCTGTCAATGGTTTTCTTTGCTAGTATAGTAGCTCGAAAGCTTAATAATCCTACGATGCTAGTAATCAATGATCGTAATGATTTGGATGATCAATTATTTGATACTTTCGCTGCGGCACATGAATTTTTACGTCAAAATCCTGAACATGCTGAATCACGGGATGAGTTACGTAAATTTATGGACAAGCAGTCTGGTGGCATTGTATTCTCAACTATTCAAAAGTTTTCTCCTGATTTTGAAAAAGGCGAGATAGATATGCCCGTATTGACAAATCGGAGTGATGTTATTGTTATTGCTGATGAAGCACATCGTACGCAATATGGATTAAAAGCTAAATTTACGAATAATGGCTTACGTTATGGATTTGCAAAATATTTGCGTGATGCTCTGCCAAATGCCGCATTTATTGGATTTACAGGTACGCCAATTTCAACTGCTGATAAGTCAACAGTTGCTATTTTCGGTAATTACATTGATGTCTATGACATCACACAAGCGGTAAATGATCATGCTACTGTTAAGATTTATTACGAGAGTCATGTTTTTCCTTTAAAATTAAAAGGGGATGCGCAGGCAAAATATCAAAAGCTTCTTCAAGATGCAAATTTAGATGATAATCCTAATCTTGAAGAGAATGCTCGACGTAATCGAGAATTTTCACGGTTGGAAGCATTAGCTGGTGCTAAGCCACGCTTGCAAAGTATTGCTAAACATTTTATTTATCATTTTGAGTCCAGACAAAAGGAAGCATTTGGAAAGGCGATGATTGTTGAAATGTCTCGTCGCAATGCTGTACGTTTGTATGATGAAATTATTAAGCTTCGTCCTGAATGGGAAAGTAATGATCTTAATAAAGGCAAAATCAAAATTGTCATGACATCATCTGCTGCTGATGGTCCAGAGATGGCGAAGTTTCAAACTAGTAAAGCGGATCGTAGAGTTCTTCAAAAACGAATGAAGGATGACGGTGACGAATTACAAATTGTTATTGTGGTTGATATGTGGCTAACAGGCTTTGATGTACCTTCTATGAATACAATGTACATTGATAAGCCGATGAAGGGGCACAATTTAATTCAAGCAATAGCACGTGTTAACCGAGTATTTAAAGATAAAGATAGTGCTCTGATAGTTGACTATATTGGTATTGCAGAAAATTTGAAATCCGCATTAAATATTTATTCTACGGATGATCAAGGGCAAGTTGGAATCAATATGAATCGTGCTTTAGCTTTATTAAAAGAAAAATACGATATTATCACTAATGATTTTTTGTATGGAATTGACTATTCTGACTTTGATTCTAAGGATGGAGCAACACGCTTAAAAATTACGAGACGCGTAGCTAATGAGATTTTACATGAGAACGAAGATACACAGAAAAAGTTTTTAGATGTTGTGACGGAACTTCAAAAAGCCTATGCTTTAACTTCGACTTTACCTGAAGCACAGGCTTATGGAGAAGAAATTGCATTTTTTAAGACAGTAAAGGTATTTATTGAAAAGCTAAAAGAACCTGTTACATCATCTCATTCAGAAAAGCATGTTGATGTAAAGTATGAAATGCAACAATTATTAGATCAGTCTATTATCTCTGAACCAAATGTTAATATTTATGACGAACTGGGAATAAAAAAACAAAATATTGATTTGATTTCAGATGAATTTTTACAAAAAATTAATAGTATGCCAGAGAAAGATGTGGCAATTACTTTATTAGAAAAATTGCTTAAGGGTAAAATTAAAGCAATGATGAAAACTAACAAGGTAACCTCTGGAAAATTTGAAGATATGCTAAAAAAAGCTATTAATGATTATAATAAGCGTGGCATTACCAGTGAGATAGTTATAAGAAAATTAATTGAAATGGCTAAGAAAATCAACGCTGAGCAGGATAAAGGTAAAGAGCTGGGGCTTAGTAAAGAAGAAGTTGCTTTTTATGATGCATTAGCAGATCATGAGAAGGCAGTTGAGGTACTTGGTGAAGAAAAACTACATTTAATTGCTCAAGAATTGGTTAAATTAGTCAAAGAAGAAGCTGGGGTCGATTGGGAAAAAAGGCGTAATATTCAAGCAAAGATGAGAGTGGCTGTAAAACATCTTCTTAGAAAGTATGGATATCCACCTGATATTGCACCTAAAGCTGTGAATACGGTAGTTGAACAGGCCGAGCTTATGGCTTCTAATGATTAATTTTAGAATAAGCAAAGATTAGGAGTCATGATATGGCACGTGAACTAAAAGAAGTTCAGGGTATTATCTTTAAAAGGCAGAAATATAAAGAAGCAGATTTATTAGCCAAAATTATGACTAAACAAGATGGAATTATGACTCTGATTGTTAA
>DXFP01000060.1 GCA_019114385.1 Candidatus Ligilactobacillus excrementigallinarum
TCTAAGGAGAGAAATAATGAATAATTTTGATCAAGATACCTTGAATACTCAAGGATTGAATCGATTCCTCTCAAAGATGTATGCATATATGGCAGGTGCAGTCGCAATTTCTGCAATTATGGCATTTGTTACTGCGCGTTTTTTGCAAAATACTATTTTTGCAAGTCCAATGATGATGCTGGTATTAGGAATTGTTTCAATTGTGATGGTCTTTTCGCTATCATTTAATCCTAATCGTGCACCAGCAACAAGTATTGCTATGCTGTTCATTTATGCAGCAATTGAAGGAGTTTTCTTTTCATCAATTTTAACAACATTTGCTACTAAAAATATTACAATGGCATTTGTTTCAGCTGCAGTTGTTTTTGTAATATTAAGTATTTTTGGTTTGAATACAAAAAAAGATTTATCACGTTTTGGTCGACAAGCAATGGCCGCTTTACTTGCGTTGCTGATTGTTTCAGTGATTAATTTATTCTTGCGCAGTACAGCAATTGAATATGTATTCAGTTATGTTGGAGTTGTAATTTTTACAATCTTGACTGCTTGGGATACACAAAATATGAAACAATTATATCTGCAATATGGAAATCAATTTGAAACAACAAGCCTTGCAGTAAATGGTGCATTACAACTGTACTTAGATTTTATTAATATGTTCTTGTATTTGCTACAAATTTTTGGACATAATGATGAAAATTAGTCAAAATAAAAAAATCACGGTTTATTCCGTGGTTTTTTATTTTGTGCAATGATTTTGGTAGAATAAAGAAAGAGAATAAAAGACTGAAGGAAGAAAAAATGAGCTCAAATAAGAAATTATTATTAATTGATGGGAATAGTGTTGCTTTTAGAGCATTTTACGGATTATATAATCAAGTAGAAAAATTTACTAATCATGATGGGTTGCATACGAATGCAATTTATAGCTTTAAAATCATGTTGGATAAGTTATTAAAAAAAGAACAACCAACAAATATTTTGGTTGCATTCGACGCAGGAAAGAAGACTTTTAGAACAGAAAAATTTGCCGATTATAAAGGTCAACGTTCAAAAACTCCAAGTGAATTAACGGAACAGTTTCCATATTTACGTAAAATGTTAACTGCATATGGAATTAAAAGTTATGACTTAAAGAATTATGAAGCAGATGACATTATTGGAACACTAGCAAATGAGGCGGAGAAACAAAATTACACAGTAAAGATTGTGACGGGTGATCGTGATTTAACACAGCTGGCAACAGATAAAATTACAGTTGCAATAACTAAAAAAGGTGTAAGTGAAATTGAAGAATACACACCTGAATATATTAAGGAAAAATATGGATTATCACCAAAGCAAATTATTGATATGAAAGGTTTAGTAGGAGATAATTCTGATAATTATCCCGGTGTAACCAAAATTGGTGAAAAAACAGCAATTAAATTATTGAAAAAATATCAAAACATTGAAGGTATTTATCAACAGATTGATAAAATGCGGAAGTCAAAAATGAAGGAACACTTAATTGAAGATCGTGAAAAAGCCTTTATGAGTAAAGACTTAGCAACAATCAGACAAGATGCTCCATTAAAAATCACACTTGCTGATACCGAATGGAAAGGAATAAATACCGAAAAATTGCGTGAATTTTATCGGCAAATGGATTTTAAACGTTTCTTAACAGAAATGGACCAAAACCAATCAGAATCATCTGATCAAACAAATGCAAAATTAGCTCAGGTTGAATATATTGAATTGACAAATGATAATCTTGATGAATTACAAAAACTTAATCCACAACAAATTACATTTAATTTGGAAATGAATGGTGCAAATTATCATATAGCTGAAATTGTTGGCTTTTCATTAAAAATAAATGATACGTATTTTGTTGCTCGAGATAGTCAATTATTACAACGACCAATTTTAAAGTCTATTATTGAAAATCCAGAAATCAAGCTGGATGTGTTTAATGCTAAGCGAAATTATGTAGGATTGAATCGTTTAAATATTCAAATGACTAATGTAGATTTTGATTTATTGTTGGTTTCATATTTATTAAATAATGGTGATAACAGTGATGATTTAGGAGTTGTTGCACATGAACATCAATATTATGAAGTTGAATCAGATGAAGAAGTATATGGCAAGGGTGTAAAGCGTGCGATTCCAACCAATAATCAAAAATTTTACGAACATTTAGTCAGAAAAGTAAAAGCAATTGCTGACTTAAAGAAGTCTTTAATGGATGAATTAAAGGCGCATGAACAGGTTGAATTGTACGAAACAATGGAACGTCCATTATCTATTGTGCTTGCACAAATGGAAATTGCGGGAATTACTGTTGATACGCAACGTTTGAAGGAAATGCGCAGCGAATTTAAGGAACGCTTGGCAGAAATCGAGCAACAAATTTATCAGGAAGCCGGTGAAGAATTTAATATTGGTTCACCAAAACAACTAGGGGTAATTTTATTTGAAAAATTAAAATTACCAGTAATCAAAAAGACTAAAACGGGATATTCTACAGCAGTAAGTGTGTTGGAACAATTACGCGGATTGAATCCAATTATCGATAATATTTTGAGTTATAGACAAATTTCTAAATTGCAATCCACGTATATTGAAGGTTTACTAAAAGTTGTTTCAGATGACGGCAAAGTGCATACACGTTATACACAGACCTTGACGGCTACTGGAAGACTATCCTCAGTAGATCCAAATTTGCAAAATATTCCAGTCCGATTAGAAGAAGGCCGGAAAATTAGAGCAGCTTTTGTTCCAAGTCATCCAAACTGGCAAATTTTTTCATCTGATTATTCACAAATCGAATTGCGAGTATTGGCACATATTTCAGGTGATGAAAATATGCAGGAGGCTTTTAAGACTGGAGCAGATATTCATGCTAATACTGCAATGAAAGTTTTTGGTTTAACTAGTCCTGATCAGGTTACAGCAAATATGCGGCGCCAGGCAAAAGCAGTTAATTTTGGGATAGTTTACGGAATAAGTGATTACGGTCTGGCTAAAAATATTGGTGTAACTCGAAAAGAAGCTAAACAATTTATCGACAATTACTTCGAAGCGTTTCCTGGTGTACATCGATATATGAAAGGAATTGTTGAATTAGCGAAGAAACAAGGATATGTAGAAACCTTATTTCATCGGAGACGTTACTTACCTGAAATTAATAGTAAAAATTATAATTTACGTTCATTTGCAGAAAGAACCGCAATGAATTCGCCAATTCAAGGCAGTGCTGCAGATATTATTAAAATTGCAATGATTAATATGCAAAAAGAATTAAAGCAACGTGAGTTAAAAGCTAAAATGTTACTACAAGTACATGATGAATTAATTTTTGAAGCACCAGATGAAGAAATTCCAATTTTGAAAGAATTGGTTCCAAAGGTTATGGATTCGGCGGTTAAACTCGCTGTACCTTTGAAAGTTGAGAGTGCTAGTGGTAAAACATGGTTTGATGCTAAAAAATAAGGAGGATGAAAATGCCAGAATTACCTGAAGTTGAAACTGTTAGACGCGGTGTATCAGAACAAGTATTAAATGTTCCGATAAAGCGAATTGATGTCCGATACTCAAAAATGATAAATGGCAATGTTGATGAATTTAAAAATATATTAACTGGACAGAAAATTATCAAAATTGATCGGCGAGGTAAATATTTACTTTTTAGATTTTCTAATAACTACACGATGATTTCTCATTTACGGATGGAAGGAAAATATTTAGTTGAATCTCATACTGAACCAATTGAGAAACATTCGCATGTTATTTTTGAATTAGCTGATGGACGGGATTTAAGATATAATGATACGCGAAAATTTGGACGGATGCAGGTAGTTAAAACTGATGATGAAATGTTATTGCCAGGAATTAAAAAGCTGGGTCCTGAACCATTAAGTGCAGATTTTACAGTTGATGATTTTTATCAACGATTGCAAAAGAAAAAGAAAATGATTAAACCGGCATTGTTAGATCAAACAGTAGTTGCAGGTTTAGGAAATATATATGTTGATGAAGTTTTGTGGATGAGCAAGATTCATCCGCAAACACCTGCAAACCATTTAACAAAAACGGAAGTCCGAGAATTACATGATAACATAATTAAAGAATTGAAATTGTCGATTGAAGCGCAAGGTACAACTGTATTTACATTTAAAACTGCTTTTAATCACGCTGGAGAATTTCAAAAACAATTACATGTATATCGTAAAACTGGCGAACCATGTGAAAGATGCCAAACTCCAATTGAAAGAATTGTAGTTGGACAACGCGGAACACATATTTGCCCAAAAGAACAGAGGGTCAAGTAATGACATATATATTGGGGTTAACAGGCGGAATTGCAAGTGGAAAATCAACAGCAAGTCAAATTTTACGTGAATTTGGAGCGCAAATTTTGGATGCAGATTTAATTACGCATGAATTGCAGCAACCGTATCAGGCAGGCTGGAAACAAATTTACCAAGTTTTTGGAAAAGAATATTTTGAAGGCGACGAATTAAATCGAAAAAAACTAGGCAATTTGGTTTTCAATGATAATGAAGCTCTTGCCAAATTAAATCAGATTATGCATCCGTTAATTAGAACAGAAATAAAACATCGAGTAGAAAAATTAAAAACCAAACACACTAAATTGATTGTAATTGACATGGCTCTCTTATTTGAAGATCATTATGAAAATCAATGTACAAGTACAATGGTGATTGATGTTTCACCTGAATGTCAAATTAGGCGGTTAATGAGCCGAAATCAACTTACGCGTGCACAAGCACAAGCTAGAATTTCTGCTCAAATGGAACGTACAAAAAGAAATCAAAAAGCTGATGATGTGATTGAAAATAATGGTTCGGTTGATGATTTAAAGCAAAAAATGCTAAAATGGTTGTCATCGAAAGATTTAATTTAAAAGAGGTGAAATTGAATGTTATGTCCTCAATGTCATAATAATAGTTCACGAGTAGTAGACAGTAGACCAGCTGATAATGGGAATGCAATTCGGAGAAGACGTGAATGTGAAAAATGCGGATATCGCTTTACAACATTTGAGAGAATTGAAGTTACTCCTTTGTTAGTAATTAAGAAGAATGGTGCACGTGAAGAATTTAATCGTGATAAAATTTTGCATGGGATAATGCGTGCGGCAGAAAAACGTCCAGTTGGAATGGATAAAATTACAAATATTGTAGATGAAGTTGAACGGAAAATTCGGGCAGTGGGAGGAACTGAAGTATCGAGTCAATTAATTGGCGAATATGTGATGAGTATTTTGGCTGATGTGGATGATGTAACATATATCCGCTTCGCAAGTGTTTATCGCGAATTTAAAGATATGAAATCATTTGCTCAAGAACTGCAAGAATTAATGAAACGTAATCAAAAAGATGAAAATTAATAGAAAGGGCTGACGATTTTGAATCACAATCTTTTACCGACAGATCAATATAAAGTGGTTTCAAAGGCAGTACTTCAAGATTTTCATTTTGAAACAGTATCACAGTTGTATCAACCGTTCATCGGTGCAACAAGTACATCATTGTTTTTAAATTTATCCTCTCAATTAGGAGTGGGAGATTACAATCAGTTAACTAATAATTTAATTGAAGATTTATTGATAACGCTTGATATTAATATTGATGATTTACGTGAAAGTTTAAAAAAACTTGAGGCCGTTAATTTAATTCATACTTATGTTAACCGAAATGATCAAAAAATTCTTTTATTCGAATTATTGATTCCTAAAAATGGGCAGGAATTTTTCCGTGATTCATTATTAAGTTCAATGTTATTGCAATATGTTGGCCAACAGCGTTTTGCTTTTCTACTTGATAAATTTGAAGGTAATCACTGGCAAACTCAGTCATTTGAAGAAGTTAGCGCTGACTTTGTAGATGCTTTTCAATTACCTAATCATCAAAATAAAGTCCAAGTTAACGCAAAGCAAAACGAAAAAAATATTAAATTGCCAAGTAAAGTTAATTGGCAACTAATGAAACAAATGATTCAAAATTCATTTGTTCCTGGTGAAGAATTAGTACAGCATACAGAAATCATTAATACGGTTGCCGTGATGTATGGTTTGGATGAAGTTCAGCTTTTAAGATTGATGGAAAATGCGATGGATGTTGCACGTAATAAAGTTAATTGGAATCGATTCCGGAATTTAGCAGTTGAAAATTATGAATTTAGTTTAAAGACAGATGAAAGTAAGCAAGTACACCCTCAAACAAAGGATGATTCACAAAATAATAGCCAGTCTGACTTAATTACAGCTTTTGAAAATTATTCACCAATGGAGTTTTTAGTTGCATTAAAAGAGGAACAGGGCATTGAAGCAATTTCAAATGAGGAGCGGATTACGATTTCAAATGCAGTTTCAAATGACAATCTTCCTCCAGCAGTCATCAATGTCTTGATTCATTATATGCTGGTTGATCAGGAAATGAGTTCATTGAATCGTAAGTATTTCGAAAGAACTGCGTTAGATTGGATGAAACATAAAATCGATACGCCGCAAAAAGCAATTGAGTACACCCAAAAGTGGCAATATGAACGGCAAAAGAAATCAACTTCTCAAGGTAAATATAATAGGAAAATAGGACGTAAACCGATCATTGAAAAGATGCCATATTGGGTAAATCAAAAGCAAACTAAAACACAGCAATCACAGAAAAAGCAATCAGGGAATCCAGAGGTTAAAGAGCAAATCCAAGACTTGCTTAATAAAATTAATCACGATTAAAAGAGGTGATTCTAAATGGAAAACATTAGTGATGGGTTAAAACATCGATTTCATGATCCGAAAATGCGTCAGCAGTATGTTGAATTATTTAATCGTGTAATGCAAGATTCAGAAGTTGCAAAATTTCTTCAAGATAATAGTGATGTCCTTTCTAGAAGTGATATTGTTAAGGGATTTAGCAAGTTATACGAATTTATGACGCTTAAGGAAGAAATTAAAGCAGGAAAAAAGACCTATGTTCCAGGTTATGAGCCTCATTTAATAACTAGTGATCATCAGATTGAAGTTGTATATCGGCCTACAAAAGAATATACGCAAAATCAACAAGAAAACAAATTGAAAAAGGCTATTCAGCAAATTGGTTTGCCAAAGTCATTAATTAATGCTCGAATTGAAAATTATGATTTGGATGGACGTGAAGAACCATTACGTGCGGCATTGCAATTTATTGATGGTTGCTCAGCGTATTTGTTAAAGCATCAAAATCATTTTCCAAAAGGCTTATATTTATCAGGCAGTTTAGGAGTTGGCAAAAGTTATTTGTTAGCTGCAACTGCGATTAAATTAGTTGAAAAAGGAATTGAGACGAAGTATTATCATTTTCCAACTTTTTCTGGAGAAATGATGAATTCAATCGGCGAAAATCGGACAAGTCAATTAATCAATCAAGTAAAAAATTATCCTGTAGTTATTTTTGATGATATTGGATCAACCCAAATCACTCCGTGGATGCGAGATAATGTTTTAGGAATCATTCTTGAATATCGTATGAGTAACGAATTGCCAACATTATTCAGTTCTAATTTATCAATTGATGAATTAAGGGATCAATATTTAACAGTAAGTAATAAGGGTGATTCAGAACCATTAAAGGCAATGCGAATTACAGAAAGAATTCGTTTTTTAGCTAATGAGTATCAAATGGTCGGTCCTAATCGGAGAAACTTTCAAAATTAGACTTGCTAAAAAATAAAAATAGTGGTTAAATTAAAACTATAAAAGACAAACGGATCGTTAAGTTCAGGGAAAGAGGTCGTGACTGAAAGCCTCTTAGTATAACGCTCTTACCACTTTTATTTTTCCTACTAATCATAGGCAGGCGGCTTCCTGTTATCAGCCATAATGAGATGACCTTTGTCAGTTGATTAAGGTTAAATTGGGTGGAATCGCGTTTACAACGTCCCATGCATTGAGAAGTCAGTGCATGGGACGTTTTTCGTTTGTTTAATAATTATCTTTTGAGGAGGAAGTACAATGTCAGAAATTAAAATTACATTTCCTGATGGTTCAGTAAAACCATTTGTTCAAGGTACTACAGTTGAAGAAATTGCCAAGTCAATTAGTATTAGTTTGGCTAAAAAGGCAGTTGCAGGAAAATTCAATGATCAATTAGTAAATATTCATCAAGCATTAAATGAAGATGGAAAAATTGAAATTATTACTAAAGATTCAACTGAAGGCTTAGTAGTATTATGGAACACTGTTGCACAAGTTTTGAAGCATGCTTTGCATAATTTATATCCAGATATGAAATTTGGCGAAAGCCATGCAACAGAACACGGTTTCTTTTTAGATACTGATAATGCAGAAGGTCAAGTTTCAGAAGATGATTTCCAAAAAATTACTGCTGAAATGAATAAGATTATTAAGCAAAATGAAGAAATTAAGCTTGTCAAAGTTTCAGTGGAAGATGCTTTAGAAGCTGCAAAGAACGATGAATATCAAACTGCATTAATTAAAGAAAATGCAGTTGATGGTCAAGTTGAAATGTATGAACAAGGTGATTTCAAGTATCTTGCAGATGTTCAACTTAGTTCAACTGGAATGGTTAAGGTCTTTAAGATTTTATCTGTTGCTGGTGCATATTGGAAGGGTGCTTCAAGTAATCCAATGTTGCAACGAGTATATGGAACGGCTTTTTATAAGCAAAAAGATATGGATGCAGAAGACCAACGGCGTAAAGAAGCACAAGAACGTGATCATCGTGTGATTGGTAATAAATTAGATTTATTCTTTGTTGATCCTAAAGTAGGTGCTGGATTACCATATTGGATGCCAAAAGGTGCTACAATTCGGCGGACAATTGAACGTTACATTATTGACAAAGAAGTTGCGGATGGATACGAACATGTATATACACCTGTCTTAATGAACTTAGATGTTTATAAACAATCTGGTCACTGGGATCACTACCATGATGACATGTTTCCACCAATGGATATGGGCGAAGGCGAAATGCTTGAATTACGTCCAATGAACTGTCCATCGCATATTCAAATTTATAAGCATCATAAGCGTTCATATCGTGAACTTCCATTACGAATTGCTGAAATCGGTATGATGCACCGCTATGAAAAATCTGGTGCATTATCCGGATTACAACGTGTACGTGAAATGGAATTAAACGATGGTCACACATTTGTTGCAATGGATCAAATCCAAGAAGAATTTGCTAAAATTTTGCGCTTAATTATGGACGTATATAAAGACTTTAACATTACAGATTACACATTCCGCTTAAGTTATCGTGATCCGCAAAATACTGAAAAGTATTACGATGATGATGAAATGTGGGAAAAATCACAAAAGATGCTCAAAGGCGCAATGGATGATTTAGGACTTGAATATTATGAAGCTGAAGGTGAAGCTGCATTCTATGGTCCTAAATTAGATATCCAAACAAAGACAGCTCTTGGAACTGAAGAAACAATGTCAACAATTCAACTTGATTTCTTGCTTCCAGAACGCTTTGATTTGAAGTATACTGGTGCAGATGGTGAAGAACACCGTCCAATTATGATCCACCGCGGGGTTGTTGGTACAATGGAACGCTTCACTGCATACTTAACAGAAATTTATAAAGGGGCATTCCCTACATGGCTTGCTCCAGAACAAGTGGCAATCATTCCGGTAAATAATGATTTGCATCTTGATTATGCAAAAGAATTACGGAGCAAGTTAGTTGCACATAATATCCGAATTAAATTCGATGATCGTAATGAAAAGATGGGTTACAAGATTCGTCAAGCACAGATTAACAAGATTCCATATACTTTAGTTGTTGGTGACAGTGAAAAAGAAAATGGAACAGTAACTGTACGTAAATATGGTGAAGAAAAGCAAACAACAATGCCATTTGATGACTTTGTAACAATGATTAATCACGATATTGAAACTTACAGTAGAGAAGACTAAAATTTTGACTTGACAATTACGGATTTAATTGATAAACTACTTAAAGTTGAGAAAAAAGCAGAGGCAACCGCTTCTCGCCTAGCAGACAAAAGTCTCCGGGCAGAAATTAAGAAATTAATTCCGTAAAAACGGACGGTACCTCTGTTTGCAGTTGTGAACAGAGGTATTTTTTATCTGCATTTTCTCTCTGAATTTATTTGGAGGTGAAGTATCATAGCAGTAGATAAAATGGTAAATGATGGCATTCGTGCTCGCGAAGTTCGTTTGATCAGCAGTAATGGTGATCAATTAGGCGTTAAGTCAAAACGTGAAGCATTAGAAATTGCTGATCGTGAAAACCTTGATTTAGTTTTAGTTGCGCCTAAAGCTAAACCTCCCGTTGCTAAAGTAATGGATTACGGTAAATATCGTTTTGAATTACAAAAGAAGCAACGTGAAGCTCGTAAGAAGCAAAAGGTTGTAAACGTCAAAGAAGTTCGTTTAAGTCCAACAATTGACACGAATGACTTCAATACAAAGATGAAGAACGCACGTAAGTTCCTTGCAAAAGGTGACAAGGTTAAAGTTTCAATCCGCTTTAAAGGTCGTGCAATTACTCACAAAGATATTGGACGTGAGGTTCTTAGTCGATTTGCTGAAGAGACCAAAGATGTTGCAAATGTGGAATCTAAAGCAAAAATGGATGGACGTAGCATGTTCTTAATGCTAGCACCTAAGACTGATAAATAGGTGATTAGATTAATAGGAGGATTTTATTATGCCAAAAATGAAAACACACCGCGCATCAACAAAGCGTTTCAAACGTACAGGAAAGGGCGGTTTAAAGCGTCATCATGCTTACACTTCTCACCGTTTCCACGGTAAGACAGTTAAGCAACGTCGTCAATTACGGAAAGCAGCAATGGTTTCATCATCAGATATGAAACGTATTAAGCAAATGCTTTCACAAATGAAATAATTTAAAAAATATTTGAACGAAAGAAACAATACGTTTCGAATTTGAGGAGGAATTTTCATGCCACGTGTTAAAGGTGGAACAGTTACACGCAAACGTCGTAAAAAGATGATTAAATTAGCAAAGGGTTATCGCGGTTCAAAGCATATTCAATTCAAGGTTGCTAAGCAACAAGTAATGAAATCATATCAATATGCATTCCGTGATCGTCGTAAGACAAAGTCAAACTTCCGTAAGTTATGGATTGCACGGATTAACGCTGCAGCTCGGATGAACGGTATTAGCTACAGCAAGTTAATGCACGGCTTGAAATTAGCTGAAATTGAAGTTAACCGTAAGATGCTTGCAGATTTAGCTGTTAACGATACAGATGCATTTAAAGCACTTGTTGATGAAGCAAAGAAAGCTTTAGAAAAATAATTTAGCAATTAGTAATGAGAGGCTGTGACATGTATTTGTCCGGCCTCTTTTGTCTTTTAATTTATCGAAGAAACAAGTGAATTTGTTAGTTTTGTCACGCTTTTACTTTTTCGATATAATAGAATGCAGAATTATCTTTTGACAGGAGACTATTAATGTTAGAACAATTTAAGCCTACATGGATGTTAAATTCAATTTATAATCTTACACCGGAACAAATTCAACAACATCAAATTAAATTGATTTTAACCGATTTGGATAATACATTAATCGCGTGGAATAATCCGAACGGTACTCCCGAATTGAATGCTTGGTTAAATACAATGAAAGCTGCTCATATTCCAGTATTAGTGGTTTCAAATAATAATGAAAAACGAGTACAAAAAGCAATAGAAAAATTTGATTTGCCATTTGTTTCGCGGGCAATGAAACCATTGAAACATGGGATTAGAAAAGCGATGAAACGGTATCAAGTTGCACCAGAAAATGCAGTATTAGTTGGTGATCAATTAATGACAGATATTTTAGCAGCCAATCGCAGCGAAATAAAAAGTATTTTAGTGAAACCAATTGTTGAATCTGATGCTTGGAATACAAAATTAAATCGGTCATTAGAAAAAGTAATCAAGAATAAATTGAAACAAAAATTGAATTTTGAAATTAAATGGAGGAAAACAATTGATGGAGAATGAAAGATGTATCGGATGCGGTGCGATTTTACAATCTACTGATCCAGATAAAGCAGGATACACTCCGAAATCTGTTAAAGCAAGTGACGATAAGCAGGTTTATTGTCAACGGTGTTTTCGTTTAAGACATTATAATGAAATTACAGATGTAGAATATACAGATGATGACTTTTTAAATTTTCTAAATCAATTGAGTCAAAAACAAGCATTAATTGTTAATGTAATTGATATTTTTGATTTTTCAGGTTCATTAATTCCAGGCTTGCAAAGATTTGCAGGTGATAATCCAATTTTAATGGTAGGAAACAAGGTTGATTTATTACCTAAATCAATCAAACGCAGTAAAATTAAAGATTGGATGAGACAATCAGCAAATAAAGCGGGAATTAAACCAGTTGACGTGATGTTAACAAGTGCAAAAAAGAGTTTTCAAATTGGTGAATTATTAACTAAAATTGAGAATTTACGTAATCATCAAGATGTATATGTTGTTGGAGTTACAAATGTTGGTAAATCAACTTTAATTAATAATATTATTAAGCGTTCAACTGGGTTAGAAAAACTAATTACAACATCTAAATTTCCAGGGACAACCTTAGATCGAATCGAAATTCCATTGACTGATGGGCATTTCATTGTAGATACACCAGGAATTATCCATCGAAATCAAATGGCTCATTATTTGTCTCCAAAGGAATTAAGATTAGTAACACCGCAAAAAGAAATTAAACCCAAAACATTCCAGCTGCAAAACGGACAAACTTTATTTTTAAGCGCGCTTGCACGTTTTGACTTTATTAAAGGAACAAAAGAGCGTAACGGAGTAGTCACATATCTGGATAATAATTTAGGAATTCATCGGACTAAATTAGTAAATGCAGATTATTTTTATGAAAAGCATGCTGGTGAATTGTTACAACCTCCAACTAAGAAAGAACTGGAAACAACATTTCCTAAATTAGTGCGATATGAGTTTAAAGCAGAAAGAAAAAGTGATCTCGTATTTGCTGGGTTAGGTTGGATTACAGTACCTAAAGGCAGTATTGTGGCAGGTTGGGTTCCTGAAGGTGTTAGTGTAACGATGCGCGATGCAATGATTTAAGGATAAGGAAGGTGAATTAATGAAATTACGTGGAAAGCAAAAACGTTTTTTGAGAAGCCAAGCACACTCAATGAAACCGATTTTTCAAATTGGTAAAGAAGGAATTAATCAACAATGGTTAAATGAGGTGAGTGATGCACTTGAAAAACGTGAATTAATTAAAGTGAATATTTTAAATAATTCATTACTTGAACCAGCAGAAGTAGAAGAATACATTCAAGAAAACTCAAATATTCAAGTTATACAAAAGATTGGACATGTACTAGTTTTGTTTAAACGTTCAAATAATAAAAATTATCGTGAAATTTCTAATCAAGTCGCTAAAATTTAGTTAAGGGTTAGTTGAAATGGAAAAGCAAAAAATTATTACTCCTGAAATTAAAGTGATTAGTAAGTTCGAATATGATGCTCCGCAAAAGCGAATCGGAATTTTAGGCGGGACGTTCAATCCCCCGCATTTAGGACATTTAATTATGGCAGAACAGGTACTTGATCAACTTTGCTTGGATAAAGTGCTTTTTATGCCGGATAATCAACCACCGCATATTGATCATAAGGAAGCAATTGATTCACAAAAAAGATTGCAAATGTTAAAACTTTCAATTGCCGATAATAAAAATTTTGGAATTGAAGATTATGAAATCCGCAAGGGCGGAATTAGTTATAGTATTGAAACAATGAAGACTTTGACAGCAATGCATCCTGAAAATCAATATTATTTTATTATTGGCGGTGATATGGTTGAATATTTACCAAAATGGAAAGATATTGATGAATTAGTAAAATTGGTTCAATTTGTAGGAGTTGGCCGCCCAGGATATCGAAAAGAATCAAAATATCCAGTAATGTGGGTTGATACACCTGAAATTCAGATTAGTTCAACTATGATTCGTCAAAAAATTAAACATGGCAATTCGATTAAATATTTAGTTAAGGATGAAGTAGCAGAATATATTGAAAGGGAGAAACTTTATCTTGAATAATTTGGAATATGAAAAGCATTATTATCCAGGAACACGAGCAGAGTTGATTGAAAAATTGCGTCAATCTTTATCAGCGTCACCTGCTCGTTTTGAACATTGCTTAAGGGTTGAACAAACTGCAATTCAATTGGCTAAGATAAATGGTTGCGAATTAGAACTTGCATCTGTAGCAGGATTAGTTCATGACTATGCTAAAGAACGTTCTGCGGATGAATTTCGTAAGGTGATTTTTCAAAAAGCAATGGACAAAAACTTGTTGAATTGGGGCAACTTTATTTGGCATGGCGAAGTTGGTGCAGAGATTATTCAAGATGAACTGCAAATTGATAATCAACAAATTTTAGATGCTGTACGTCATCATACAGTCGGAGCGGTTCATATGACATTGCTTGATAAGATTATTTATGTAGCAGATTATATCGAACCAGGCAGAGACTTTCCAGATGTTGATTTTGCACGGAATATCGCTTGGAAGAATTTAGATGATGCTGTAAAATTTGAAACTAAACGTACATTACAATATTTAATGGAAAATAATCGAAAGATTTATCCAGCTGCAATATTAACATATAACGAGTGGGTTGCAGAAAATTAAGGAGGTTACAAAATGAACGAAAGTAAAGAATTACTAGAAACAGTGGTAAAAGCTGCTGATAATAAACGGGCAGAAAACATTATTGCATTAGATGTTCAAAAAATCAGTTTGCTTGCAGATTATTTTGTTATCATGCAAGCAGATTCAGAACGGCAAGTGAAAGCAATCGCAGATAATATCCAAGAACAAGCTGAAAAAAATGGCTTTGATGTACGTGATGTAGAGGGAAAAGATGGAGCAAATTGGGTATTAATCGATTTAGGCGATGTGGTTGCACATGTATTTAAGGCGGAAACACGTAAATTCTATAATTTAGAAAAATTATGGGCAGATGCTGAAAGTGTAGAAATCACGGATTGGCTTAACTAATGAGTCAAGTCGCAGGAATTATTGCTGAATATAATCCGTTTCATAATGGGCATTTGTATCAAATTCAGCAAGTTAAGCAGACTTTACCGGATGCAAGTTTAGTTGTTGCGATGAGTGGAAATTTTTTGCAACGCGGAGAGCCGGCAATTTTGGATAAATGGCATCGTGCTAGACAGTGTTTACAGGCAGGGGCGGATTTAGTTTTAGAATTACCTTTCGCTGCTGCGGTTCAAGCTGCAGACCGGTTTGCATATTACGGAGTCTGGACATTAAAACAGGCAGGAGTTACAGATTTATTTTTTGGAGCAGAGCATTCAGATTACGATTTTATGAAATATGCTGCAATAGTGAGTGAAATTTCTGGCAATTTTAACCAGTATCATGAATCCTATGCTGAAACCTATCAAAAAATTATTACTGAAAAAATCGGTCATTCAATTGATCAACCGAATGATGTTTTAGGATTAGCTTATGCGAAAGCAAATTTAAAACTAAATGCTAATTTAAAATTGCATCCAATTCAACGTAAAAATGCAAATTATCATGATATGCAATTGGCAAACCAAGGAACAATTGCGAGTGCTTCCGCAATTCGTCAAGCAGTATTTGATCAAAAGACTGAAATTAGTAAATATGTTCCACAGTTTACATTACAGGATTTGAAAAAAGAAAAGACTGTATCTTGGAATGATTTTTGGCTTCATTTCAAATTAGAGTTACTTACGCATTCAGCTCAAGAGTTAGAGTCAATTTATGGAATGCGTGAAGGAATCCAATATCGCATGATTGCAATGGCACAGCAAGCAGAAACGTGCCAAAGTTTTGCTCAATGGATGAAAGCTGTTAAGACAAAACGCTTTACGTATACACGCTTGAGCCGATTAGCAACGATGGTGATGTTGCATGTAACTCAAGCAGATATTGAATATTTTTATCAGCATCCTTTTATACGTGTATTAGGATTTAACAATAATGGGAAAGCTGTTCTGCATACAGCGAAGAAAAAAACTCAATATCCAATTATTACAAATGTAACTGCGAAAGATAAGAAAGAAATTTTTAATCTAGATTATCGCGTTGGCAAAGGATATCAGGCAATCAATGGAGCAGAACAAGACTTAAAACATGCTCCAATTATTATTAACGATGTGTCAAGTAAAACGCCTTGACAAACTATTTATTAAAGTGTAAAATGCATAATATTATTATAGGAGGATAAAAATGAAGTGGTCTTTAAATGAACTTCGACAAGCAAAGGATGAACCCATTGAATTTGCTGAAACGCTAGATTTGCAATCTTCATTAAAAGAACGCAGACCTGATTTAATTTCAATGACTCCAGTTGAAGTAAAAGGAATTTTTACTGTTGATCAACGTGGAGTAATAGGAAGTTTTAATGTAAAAACAACGTTGACTTTACCTTCAACGCGTACATTTAATCCAGTTGAATTGCCGCTTAATTTTGATTTTTCCGAATATTACGTGAGTGAACATCAATCTAATCTGAGTCGATTTGATGATTTGGATGTTGTAATTGCATTAGAGAATGATGTTCTTTCACTAAATAAGGTAGTTGAGGATAATATTTTATTGCAAATTCCAATGAAGATTCTCAGTGATAGTGAGAAAAAAGCAGCAGTTAACGAAATGCCTCAAGGTAAAAATTGGGGTGTACTAACTGAAAAACAAGTGGAAGAGCATCAAGCGCAAAGTGATGAAATAGATCCTCGATTAGCTAAACTTAAAGATTATTTTAAGTCAGATGATGAGTCAAATTCTGATGAGTAGTTGTAAATTTTATAAATTACAAGTATAATGATTCTTGTTAATGATTTTGAAGGAGGTGCTAAACATGGCTGTACCAGCACGTAAAACATCAAAAACACGTAAGAGATTACGTCGTACAAATTATAAATTGCAAGTACCTGGTATGAGTGCTTGCCCAAACTGTGGCGAATTACGTCGTTCACACCGCGTTTGCCCAAGTTGTGGTTACTATGGCGATCGTGAAGTTGTTAAGGTTAAGAACAACTAATTTTGATTTTTGAAATAAAAATATTATAGGGACCATGGCCCTTGATATTTTTGTAGCATTTCAGTTTTACTGGAATGCTATTTTTGAATAAAGGTGTGACAAAACACTAAAAACAGGCATGTTGTAAGAAAAAAGAATTACGAAGGATTGTCTTAAAGAATTTCCATCTTACAAGCACACTTGTTTATTTTGGAATTCGATTATCTTAATATAGTAGAGGCTGGACTGATGTCGCAACCTCATTTTTTTACAAAATTTTTAGTGACTATGATAAAATAATAGGCAGATATTATTTTGAAAAGGGGTTTTGTTGTGGACGTTCATAATGTTGAACTTACAATTAGTGCAGTTCGCCCAAATCAATATCCGACGACTGGGCTACCTGAAATTACCTTAACAGGAAGATCAAATGTTGGAAAATCTTCACTAATTAATACACTAATCAATCGTAAAAAATTAGCACGAACATCCAGTCAGCCTGGGAAAACGCAAACCTTGAACTTTTATAATATTGAAGATTTATTATATTTTGTAGATGTTCCAGGTTATGGTTATGCAAAGGTATCACAAAAAAATCGTGATAAATGGGCAGAAATGATTGAGACATATTTTCAAACTCGCCAAGAAACACGTGGAGTAATTTCTTTAGTTGATGCTCGGCATGCGCCAACCAAACTAGATATTCAAATGATTGATTTTATTCATTATTATCAATTGCCATTATTAGTTGTTGGTACAAAAATTGACAAAGTTCCTCGAAGTAAATGGAATAAAAGCGAGAGTCAAATTAGAAAAACTTTGCATTTAAATCCAGAAGATCAATTACAACTATTTTCAGCGCAAACTAAATATGGTAAAGATGAAATTTGGAATTGGATTGAGAAAAATATAAAATAAGGAAGGCTATTTAGATGGAATTTAATGAATATCAAGAAGCTGCAAACCGAACATTATATGGAAATGAACAAGTGTTGACGAATTGTGCATTAGGATTAGCCAGTGAAAGTGGTCAAGTTGTAGATTTAATTAAGGCCTATACTTTTAAGGGACAAAAGTTAGATAAACAACAATTAATTCATGAAATGGGTGACGTTTTATGGTACTTATCACAAATTGCACAATGGGCAGATATTCCATTTGATGAAATTGCAAAAGAAAATATTGAAACATTAAATAAACGTTATCCAAATGGTTATCGAAATGAAAATTAATGCTTAATGTAGAGTTGAGGTTGTGGTTTTAAGTCACAACCTTTTCTTATGAAAAAAATCAAGTGTGACCATTTGTTTTGGAAGTTGATTATGCGGATATCAAAAAGAGGCTGGACAAACGTCACAACCTCAATAGATTAAATTTTTATTTTTCCTTCGTTTTTTGTTTATTTTCTTTTTTATCTGGTTCCTTAGGTTGATTATTGCTTGATTCAGTTGGATCAATGGCAAATTTATCAAAGAGTTTGTCTAAATTATTTTCACGATTGATTTTTAATCCCATATTTTTTCCTTCTTTCTTAAGTAACCGCAATAAGAATAACAGGTTTAGAAAATTTTTTCAATTTGAATGAAAGGAGTACTTAAAATGGCGACACAACATATTGAAAATAAATTAAAATTACTTCCAGATTTGCCTGGATGTTATTTAATGAAAGATATTAATGGCAAAATAATTTATGTTGGTAAGGCTAAAAATTTAAAGAATCGGGTTCGTTCCTATTTTAAAAGTAAGCAGGTAGGGAAAAGAGCTCAATTAGTTGAAGAAATTCGTGACTTTGAAACGATTGTCACTTCAACAGATAAAGAGGCATTTTTATTAGAAATTACATTAATTCAAAAACATCAGCCATATTATAATACAAAATTAAAACGTGGAACAGGATATCCATATATCAAAATTACAAATGAACGTGATCCGCAATTAAAACTAGTAAGTAAAATAAAAAACGATGGTGGCTATTATTTTGGACCATATCCAAATGTTTACGCTGCCCAGGAAACTTTACAATTGTTACAGAAGATTTATCCACTTCGGAGATGTAACGGTCCGCAAAAACGCCCATGTTTGTATTATCATATGGGACAATGTTTGGGAGCATGTTTCAAAGAGGTACCACGGAAAAAATATGATGCCCAAATTAAAAAAATTAAGTCATTTTTAAATGGAAATGTTGCATCAATAAAAAAAGAACTAAAGCATAAGATGGAAGATGCTTCACAAAAAATGGAATTTGAACGGGCTGCGGAATATCGTGATCAAATTAAATATGTTGCAATGACTGTTGAAAAACAGAAGATTATTTCAAATGATTATACTACACGCGATATTTTTGCATATTATATGGATAAAGGCTGGATTTCAATTCAAGTCTTTTGTATTCGGCAAGCGCGATTAATGAAACGTGTGAAACGCCTTTTTCCATGTATTGATGAACCAGAATCTGAATTTATGTCATTTATTTTACAGTATTATAATCAAAAAAATGTAGTAAAACCTAAAGAAGTATTGGTTCCGCAAAATGTTGATCATGAAATTTTAAGTGAAATTTTGAATGTTCCAGTTCGTACGCCACAAAGAGGCCAAAAACGTGAATTACTTGAAATGGCGCAAAAAAATTCAAAATTAGTGTTAGAAGAAAAATTTCGTTTACTTGAACTTGATAATCGGAAAACTACAGGGGCAATGAATGAGATTATGGATGCTTTGAATTTGCCGCATGGACATCGAATCGAAGCTTTTGATCACTCACATATCCAAGGGCAAGATCAAGTTTCAGCAATGGTTTGTTATCTTGATGGTCAACCAGACAAAAATGAATACCGGAAGTACAAATTAAAAACAGTTAGTCATGCCGATGAAGCCGAAAGTACTCGTGAAGTTATTTATCGTAGGTATAGTCGTTTGTTAAAAGAGCATGCTAAATTGCCTGATTTAATTTTAATGGATGGGGCAGAAATTCAAATAAATGCAGCTGTTGATGTATTGCATAATCAGTTAGGAATTAATATTCCCGTTGCTGGGATGGTGAAAAATAAGCATCATAAAACTGCAGATTTAATGAACGAAAAAGGTGAAAAACTATCATTAGATCCTAAAAGTCAAGGATTTTATTTATTGCAGCGAATTCAAGATGAAGTTCATCGATTTGCAATTACTTTTCATCGCCAATTGCATTCTAAAAATTCATTGGCTTCACGATTAGAAAAAATTCCTGGAGTAGGTCCAAAAACAAGGACCAAGTTATTAAAGGCATTTCATTCGATTAAAAAAATTACAGAAGCATCTGTAGATGAAATTGAAAGTTTAGGAATTTCAAAAAAAGTTGCGCAGACAATTAAACTAAGTGCTGAGTCCATTCAAAATGGTAAATAGTTTAAAAAATATTAGAATTCATTAAAAATGTATGCTAAAATTTTTTAGTGAGACTACAATTGAATAATTTATTTTGGATGGAGTGAAATGCAGTGAGAAAAAATGACACAGCTGCGAAACTGCGTTGGTATAACATTGCCTTATTGTCCTTTACAGTAGTGTGGGGCTTTGGAAATGTTGTTAATAACTTCGCAAACCAAGGCTTAACAGTTGTATTCTCTTGGATTTTAATTATGTTGCTTTACTTTGTACCATATACATTAATGGTTGGACAACTTGGGGCAACTTTTCAAAATTCAGGAGCGGGAGTTAGTTCTTGGATTAATGAACTTTTAGGAAGCAAATGGGCTTACTTAGCAGCTTGGACATATTGGGTTGTCCATGTTCCATATCTGGCTCAAAAACCTCAGATTATTATGATCAGTTTAAGTTGGTTATTTAGAGGAAATGGGACTTTTGTAAACGACACCAAGCCATTTATTGTACAAGGCTTAAGCTTATTGATGTTTATTGGTTTTGTGTGGTTAGCATCTAAAGGGGTTAATGCATTAAAGAAACTTGGCAACATTGCAGGGATACTCTTATTTATCATGTCAATGCTGTTTATTGTTTTAGGAATTAGTGCGCCATTTATTGTTCATACACATGTGGCAACTCCTGATATGACTAATATTCATAATTATATTCCGAAATTTGATTTCCAGTATTTGACTACAATTTCAATGTTAGTGTTTGCTGTTGGTGGTTGTGAAAAAATTTCACCATATGTAAATAAAACACATAATGCATCAAAAGAATTTCCAAAGGGAATGATTGTATTAGCTGTCATTGTTGCTATTTCGGCAATTTTAGGTTCAATTGGAATGGGAATGATTATCAATGCTAATCATATTCCAAATGACTTAATGGCTAATGGTGCGTTTGAAGCATTCCAAATTTTAGGTCAACATTATCATGTTGGTAATTTGTTTATGTGGATTTATGCAGTTACAAATACTTTAGGTTCAGCAACTGCATTGGCGGTTTCGATTGATGCTCCGTTACGGATGTTACTTGACGAAGCTGATGAACGATACATTCCAAAAGTTTTGTTAAAGAAGAATAAGCACGGTGTATTTATCAATGGCTACAAGATGGTTACAGTTTTAGTATCAATCTTAATCATTGTTCCTGCTTTAGGAATTAAAGGAATGTCTAATTTATACAACTGGTTATTAAACTTAAATTCAATTTGTATGCCAATGCGTTATTTATGGGTATTTTTAGCTTATATTTTATTAGTTAAATCAATGAACAAATATCACTCAGATTATGTTTTTGTGAAGAGTAAACCAATTGGATATGCATTTGGAATTTGGACATTTATCTTTACTGCTTTTGCATGTATTTTAGGAATGGTTCCAAAGGCAAATATGGTTTCAGGTGCAAGTTCATGGTGGTTCCAAATGGGAATGAATGTTGCTACTCCAATTATCTTAATTGTATTGGGATTAATTTTACCTGTAATTGCACGTAAAACAAATCGAGTAAAATAATATTGTAAAAGTGTGACGTAAGGTCACGCTTTTATTTTTGATTAAAAATTGATATAGTAAAAACGAATGTGAAAGATAAAAATAGAAAGAGGAATAAAATGTTTGTTGATCAAGTTAAAATTCAAGTAAAAGCTGGAAAAGGCGGCGACGGAATGGTTGCTTTTCGGCGAGAAAAGTATGTGCCTAATGGTGGACCAGCAGGCGGTGACGGCGGTCGCGGCGGAAGTATTATTTTAAAAGTTGATAAGGGATTGCGGACCTTAATGGATTTCCGTTATCATCGGATTTTTAAAGCCAAATCAGGACAAAATGGAATGAATAAGAGTAAATATGGCAAAGCAGCAGAAGATTTAATTATTGATGTTCCAGAAGGGACAACTGTCACAGATATAAATACAGGTGAAGTGTTGGGCGATTTAACTCAAGATAATCAAGAACTTGTAGTTGCTAAAGGCGGTCGTGGCGGTCGTGGCAATATTCACTTTGCTAGTCCTAAAAATCCTGCTCCAGAAATTGCTGAAAATGGTGAACCTGGAATAGAAAGAGAACTTAAATTAGAATTAAAAGTTTTAGCTGATGTCGGTTTAGTGGGATTCCCTTCAGTAGGAAAATCAACATTACTTTCGACTGTAACAAGTGCTAAACCTAAGATTGCAGAATATCATTTTACTACTTTAGTTCCAAACTTAGGAATGGTTCAATTAGATGATGGCCGTGATTTTGTAATGGCTGATTTACCGGGATTAATTGAAGGAGCTTCTCAAGGTGTCGGTTTAGGAATTCAATTTTTACGACACGTTGAACGAACACGGGTGATTTTACATCTAATTGATATGTCTGGAGTAGAAAATCGTGATCCGTATGAGGACTTTTTAAAAATTAATGCTGAATTGAAAAAGTATGACCCGGATTTGCTTAAACGACCACAAATTGTAGTTGGTACAAAAATGGACATGCCAGATTCAGCACAAAATTTGGAAAAATTCAAAGAAAAACTAACAACGGATGATTCATTACCAGAAACACCACAAGTGATGTCGATTTCTTCTTTAACTCATCAAGGATTGCAACAATTGATGACAGCAACCGCCGACTTACTAGATTGCACACCTCATTTCGAAACTAAAGCAGAAAAAATGCTTAAACAAGAAAATCAATCATATAATTTCGAAAAGGAGGCAGAACCAGCATTTACAATTTCACGTGATCCGGATGCTACTTGGGTACTTTCAGGTACTAAACTTGAAAAATTATTCAAGATGACAAACCTTGAACATGATGAAAGTTTAATGCGATTTACTCGACAATTGCGTGGCATGGGAGTAGATGATGCTTTACGGGCAAAAGGTGCTAAAACTGGTGACTTAGTTCGAATTGATGATTTTGTATTCGAATTTGTTGATTAAATCATCTGAAATATAATTTTTTACGTTCAATGATTTTAAATCCAAAAAAAGGATTCAATTGTTGATCTATTAAAATATAAATCGGAGTATCTGAATTTAATATTTTACAAATTAATTGAATTTCATGAATTTTAATTGCAATTTCTGCTGTTGAAGCTGCAATTAAAAGTAATTGATGTCTTTCAGTATCATAATTTAGTTGTGATATTGGAAGACATTTTTTATTTTTTTCATAGTAACACCGATAGTTAGGATTAAAATTTTGAGTTGAAGCTAATAAATTTTTAACATTCATGATTTTAAGTCTCCTTATTATTCGTCTATATATTCAATAATTACATTTTAAATTATAAAAAACTTAATTAATGTTTTAATTACGAATGTTATCTGCTATAATTAGAGAAAATATTATGGATAAGAGGGAAAGAAATGTCAGATTTTTTTAAACTAAAAGAAAATCATACTACAGTTTCAACAGAAATTACAGCAGGATTAACTACTTTTTTTGCAATGTCATATATTTTATTTGTTGCTCCAAATATTCTGAGTAAAACAGGAATGCCTTCACAAGGAATTTTTCTAGCGACGATTATTGCTTCTGTTATAAGTACCTTAATCATGGCTTTATTTGCAAATGTTCCTTATGTTCAAGCTCCTGGATTAGGGTTAGCAACATTCTTTACATATACTGTTGTATTACAATTGGGTTTTTCTTGGCAAGAAGCATTAGCCTTAGTTTTTCTTTGTGGAATAATTAATGTTACGATTACTGTTACTCAAATTAGAAAGCTAATAATTAAGTCTATTCCAGAAGTTTTGCAGCATGCAATTAGTGGGGGGATAGGAATGTTTGTTGCATATATTGGAATAAAAAATGCAGGTTTCTTAAAATTTACTACCGATGGAACGGATATTATTTCGATAAATAATCATCCTTATCATCATGCAGGTGTTCATTTAGCACATGGAATTCAATCAATTGTTTCCGGAAGTGGAATCACTCCTGCATTGATTAATTTTAATCAAGCAGGAGCTTTGGTAGCATTAATTGGATTACTAATTATGGCTTTTTTAATGATCAAGAATGTAAAAGGCGGTATTTTAATTGGAATTATTGCAACGACAATAATTGGAATACCTTTTGGAGTAACTCACTTAGATTTAAGCAATGCACCATCTTTGGTAGAATCATTCAAGCAATTAGGAGTGACATTTGGAGCAGCGTTTGGTTCAAAAGGAATGGGAGCGTTATTTAGTCATCCGGGAAAATTGTTACTTGCAGTGATGACGATTTTTGCATTTTCCCTCACTGATATTTTTGATACAATTGGAACTTTTATTGGAACAGGTAAAAAATCCGGAATTTTTTCAAAAGCAGATGAAGATGAATTCTATAATGGATCGGGATTTAAATCAAAAATGGATCGATCATTATTTTCAGATGCTGCAGGATCAATTGTAGCAGCGATTTGTGGAACTTCAAATGTTACTACATTTGTAGAAAGTGCATCTGGAATTGGAGCGGGTGGACGAACTGGATTAACTAGTTTAACAGCGGCAGTTATGTTTTTGCTAAGTAGTTTACTAGCACCATTAATTGCAATTATTCCTACCCAAGCAACCGCTCCAGCATTAATCATTGTTGGAATCATGATGATGAGTTCATTCAAGGAAATTAATTGGTCAGACTTGGAAGACGCAATTCCGGCATTCTTTGCATCTATTTTCATGGCAATGTGTTATAGCATTTCGTATGGGATTGCTGCAGGATTTATTTTTTATCTATTAGTAAAGATTTGCAAACATAAGTTTAATGAAATTCATCCAATGTTAATAGTATGTACGTTACTTTTCATTTTGAATTTTGTTGTTTTAGCAATTATTGAATAAATCAATTTTGTATTTTTAAGAAATTGATAGTAAAATCTTATATTGATGGTAATGTTTAAAAAAGATTGATTATCATAACGCGAGAGGCAAGATTGTCGTGCAACGGTGGAAGATGCAGACTGTTATCATTACCTCTCTTTATTTTTGAAAATAAATTAGATAAGGGTTGATTTCATGGAATTGGAATTTTTGGGAACGAGTGCAGGTTCTCCTTCTAAATTCAGAAATGTAACAGCTTTGGCGTTAAAATTATTGGATGAAATCAATGAAGTCTGGTTATTTGATGTAGGCGAAGGGACTCAACATCAAATTCTTAAAACTTCAATTCGTCCGCGAAAAGTAAGCCGAATTTTTATTACTCACTTGCATGGCGACCATATCTTTGGATTACCGGGATTTTTAAGTAGTCGTTCTTTTCAAGGTGCGGAACAAGCGATTCCATTAACCATTTATGGTCCACGTGGAATTAAGGAATTTGTTGAAACTTCATTGCGCATTTCCCAGACACGGCTCTCATATCCATTGAAGTTTGTCGAATTGCAAAAGGAAGGCGTAATTTTTGAAGATGAACACTTTAAAGCTTCATTCAAATATTTAGATCATCGGATACAATGTGCTGGATATCGAGTTGAAGAAAAAGATTATCCAGGTGAATTGATGGTAGATAAACTACATGAATTAGGTGTACGTCCAGGACCAATTTATGGGAAAATTAAAAATGGTGAGACTGTAACCTTGGAAGATGGCCGAGTAATTAATGGTCACGATTTCATTGGAGAGCCTAAAAAAGGTAGAATTGTTACAATTTTAGGTGATACAAGAAAAAATCAAAATATTGATGTATTAGCGCATAATGCAGATGTACTTGTACATGAGAGCACTTTTGGTAAAGGTGAAGCTAAATTAGCGCGTAATTATTATCATTCTACATGTATTCAAGCTGCAGAAACTGCTAAACGTGAAAATGTACAGCAGTTATTGTTGACACATATTTCAGCAAGATATGTTGGCCCAATGATTAAGAAATTGCAAAATGATGCACGCAAAATATTCCCTCAAACTAAAGTTGTGCGTGATTTTGACGTTATTAATGTTCCATTTAGAAAGAAAGGGGCAGAATAATGAAAGCGGGATATCACGAATTAAGAGACTTGGAAGACCGAGTAGTCTTAATTACAGGAGCATCTTCTGGTTTGGGAGAGCAGATTGCATATCAGGCTGCTAAAAAAGGGGCAATTGTTGTTGCAGCTGCAAGAAATATTTCAAAATTAAGAGAAGTTGCTAAAGCATGTTCTGAATTTCGCGGAAAGAAAGCATTGGCTGTAAGTTTAGATGTTGCAAATCCAACGCGAATTGAAAAAGTAATTGATCAGATTAAGCATCAAGTCGGTGCAATTGATGTTTTAATAAATGATGCTGGTTTTGGATTAATGCAAAGTGCGTTGGACTTTGACATGACAGTTGCTGAAAAAATGTTTCGGGTAAATGTTCTAGGATTAATGTATTTAACTAAATATACTGCAGTTCAAATGGCAAAACAAAGACGTGGTGCAATTATCAATATTGCATCAGTTGCTGGCAAAATTGCAACTCCGAAGTCTTCAGTCTACTCAGCTACTAAAGCAGCTGTAATTGCGTATTCGAATGCTCTAAGACTTGAAGTAAAGCCATTAGGAATCTCAGTAATGACAGTTAATCCAGGACCGATTCGAACTAATTTCTTTGAAAAGGCAGATAAAACGGGCGATTATCTGAGCAAAGTAAACGGAATTGTACTAAATCCAGAATTGGTAGCTGAAAAAATAATTAATGCAATTGGAACTGCAAAACGCGAATTGACATTGCCGCATTTCTTTAAGGCAGCTGAAATTGGCTATACCATTTTTCCAAAATTGGGTGATTTTTTAACGGCTAATGTATTTAATAAAAAATAATTGTATTAGGTTAGGAGAGGTTATTTATGAAGAAAAAATTAAGCGTAATTGGGGTAATTATTTTAGTATTGGCAGTTGCAGTATTTTCAGTTTTAAATATGCAAAATGTTAATGTAAACTTTTTCGGAGCAAAGGTTGATATGCCATTAGTTTTATTGATTCTTTGTTCAGTAGTTGTCGGAATTTTAATTACAATGCTTTTTTCAAGTATTTCTTCATTTAAGAATAAACGTCAAATTAAAAATCTAAACAACCAAGTTGAAAATTTAAAGAAGCAAGTTGAAACAACATCAGCAGATAAAAAGGATGAATAACTAATTGATAAATTCAAAATATGAGTGGAAAGAAATTGATTCGCCAAGCGTCGATGATTTGATAAGTTTAGTATCTAAAACCCAACTTTCGCCAATTATTATCAAGTTATTGGCTCAGAAAGGCTTTACTAGTCAAAATGAGATTGAAGACTTTCTAAAGCCGACAGGTAAAAATATTCATGATCCATTTTTATTGCATGATATGGATAAAGCAGTTGAGCGGATTCAAGACGCTATTATGAATGGTGAAAGAATCGTAATTTATGGAGATTATGATGCAGATGGAATTACTAGCACTGCAGTAATGTATGAAACGTTGGAACAATTGGGAGCCAACGTTTCATATTTTGTTCCTGATCGTTTTGAAGATGGTTATGGACCTAATTTAAATGAATATAAAAAACTTGCTGCGACAGGCATGCAGCTTTTGATTACTGTTGATAATGGGATTACTGGAGTAAATGAAGTTCAGTATTTAGCAAATCAGGGAATTGATACAGTGATTACAGATCACCATGAATTACCTGAGAAGTTACCAGATGCATTTGCAATTGTCCATCCGGATTATCCAGGAAGTCAGTATCCGTTTAAACATCTAGCAGGTGTAGGTGTTGCATTTAAAGTAGCATGTGCATTGTTGGAAGAAATCCCCGAAGAATTGCTGGATTTGGTTGCCATTGGGACGGTTGCTGATATTGTGTCATTGACTAATGAAAATCGAGATTTAGTTTCTTTTGGAATTAAAGCATTACAAAGTACAGGAAGATTAGGTTTATTAGCGTTATTTGATGTAGCTAAAATTGATCAAACACAACTAAATGCTGATACGATTGGGTTTATGCTTGCACCACGGTTAAACGCATTGGGAAGAATGGAGAACGCCAAGCAGGGTGTGCAGTTGTTAACAACGCTTGATGATCAAGAAGCAAAGCAATTGGCTGCACATACTCAACAACTTAATGAAAAGCGTCAAGATTTAGTTGCCAAAATTACAATTGAAGTGTCAAATAAATTAGATGATAAGCATTTAGTGAACGTTATTGTTGGTGAAGATTGGCATGAAGGTGTGCTTGGAATTGTAGCAAGTCGAATTGCTGAACAAACTCATAAGCCAACAATCGTTTTAACTCAAACTTCAACCGGAATTTATAAGGGGTCTGGACGTTCGGTTGGTAATTTTAACTTATTTAATGCATTTGATTCTCATCGAAAAATCTTTGAAAATTTTGGTGGTCATGCAAAGGCTTGCGGAATATCGATTAAAGCTGATAACTTAGGTGTTTTGCAGGTAATTGCAGATCAAGAAGCCGAAAACCAGCATTTTGATCCATCTCAAAAAGAAGAATTAACAATTGCAGAGCAAATTAAGTTATCGGATGTAAATATTGCATTAATTAATGAAATAGAACAACTTGCACCGTTTGGCGAGGATAATCCACGTCCAGTATTCGCAATTCAGTTTGCAAATCCTCAGTTAAGTTTAATGGGAAATCAGCAACAACATTTTCGTTTAGACAAAATTGTTAATGGACAAAAGATTTCTGCGATAAAATTTAATGCTTTGAAAGAAGAAATTCAAACTTTACAAACTAGTTCGTTACAAGGTTTATGGATTGCCGGTGAGTTGGCAGTTAATCAATGGAAGGGAAAAGTCTTTCCGCAAATCAAAATTAAAGATTTAAGGACTTCATCAAAAGCCGAAAAATTTGTTATTCAGCGTAGCTCACAACTAACTCAAGAAATGTTTGCTGCGGATGAAATTTATGGTTTTTTTGATTCACGAATTGAAAAACAGGTTTCTGAAAGTGTTAATCATCATATTCGACATATTAATTTAAATGCACAACAGGAGATAACGGCGGAAAAATTAGTAATTGTTGATTGCCCGAACTCATTAGATTCATTTAAAAAAGTGATGCAGCACTTGCATGTAAATCAAATTGTATTAAAATGTTATTCGCGACACGATTTTTCTCAAGTACCAATGCCAAGTCATGCAGATTTTGTAAAATTATATCGTTTTACAAGTACTCATCATGATTTGAATTTACGAAACGAGACAAAGCATATCGCAGAATATCTTAATTTTGACCAATCAATTTTGATTTTCATGTTACAGGTGTTTTTTGAAGCCGGATTTGTTAAAATTGAAAATGGTTTGTTGACGGGAACTCCGAGTCAAAACCATGTAGATTTAACAAAAGCGAACCGCTATCAAGCGCAAGTGAAGTTAATTGAAGCTCAAAAGAAATTTATTCATTCGTCAGATGAAGATTTAATTAATTGGTTGAATGAATTATAATAAGATTATTTGTTATGTTATTAAAGGAGACAAACAATGACTTTAGATTTACACAATTATGTAGCTAGTATTCCAGATTATCCAGAAAAAGGTGTGTTATTTCGTGATATCTCACCTTTAATGGCAGATGGAGAAGCATATCATCAAGCAACAGATCAAATTGTACAATTTGCACGTGATAAAGGTGTAGAAATGATTGTCGGTCCTGAAGCGCGTGGCTTTATTATTGGTTGTCCAGTTGCTTTTGAATTAGGTGTCGGATTTGCACCTGCTCGTAAAAAAGGCAAGTTACCACGAGAAACGGTAAAAGCTGAATATGATTTGGAGTATGGAAAGTCAGCATTGTATATGCATAAAGATGCAATTAAGCCAGGACAAAAGGTGCTTGTAACTGATGATTTGTTAGCTACTGGTGGCACAATTCGGGCCACAATTGACTTAGTTGAACAATTGGGTGGAATTGTTGTCGGTTGTGCATTTATTATCGAATTGAAGGACTTACATGGTCGTGACAAAATTAAAGGTTATGATATGTTAAGTTTAATGGAGTATTAAATTTTCGATGAAAAACTGAATTTTTGTTAATTGTGAATGGTATTAGTTTATTTTTTTAAGTATAATTAGTATTATTTACTTAACAAGCTAATAAATTAATTAGGAGGAGCATCATGAAAGAAAAGTTACGTGCATTTTGGCATAAAGACTGGGTTCGTTTTACTGCTCGAACAATCTTTTATTTTGTGATTCTATTTGCTCTAGTGTACATGTATAGTTACAGTGGAGTTAACCAACCACATTTTATTTATAATGAATTTTAATTGGGAGATGTAGAAATGGAACAAAATTTGATTGCAACAATCGATAATTTTGCTGTAAAACATCCAGATAAAATTGCATATAATTATTTGGGAACAACAAATACGTATAGTGATTTGAAAAAATATTCCGATGCATTAGCAGATTATCTTTTAAAGTTGGACTTGCCTAAAGATCAACCAATTGTTGTTTTTGGCGGTCAAACTTTTGAAATGATTGCAACTTTCTTGGGAGTTGTAAAGTCTGGACATGCATACATTCCAGTGGATACTAATTCTTCATTGGCACGGTTAGAATCAATTAATGAAATTGGACAACCTGCTATGTATATTCAAGTTGAAGAATTACCAGCTGAGATGAAACAAGTTAAAAATATCACTCAAGCTCAATTGAACGACATTTTTACTCATGGTTCATTTACCGAAGATATTGATGAAACCACGTTTGTAAATGGTAATAATACATTTTATATTATCTTTACTTCAGGAACTACTGGAAAGCCTAAGGGTGTTCAAATCAGTCATGATAATTTAGTAAGTTATGTTGACTGGATGCATTCTGATGACTTTGACATTAAATCAGACGGTATTTGCTTATCACAAGCACCATATTCATTTGATTTGTCAGTCATGGACTTATATCCAACATTAACTGCGGGTGGACAACTGGCTGTTTTACCTAAGGAAACAACTGAAAACTTCAAGCAATTATTCGAAGTGTTGCCTAAATTGCATATTAATGAATGGGTATCAACCCCATCATTTATGGATATTTGCTTATTGCAACCAACTTTTGATGAAACTCATATGCCAGAGTTATCACACTTTGTATTTTGCGGTGAAGAGTTAACGCATGCCACAGCAGCTAACTTGAAACAAAGATTCCCACATGCACGAATCTTTAATACTTATGGTCCAACGGAAACAACTGTTGCAGTTACACAAGTTGAAATTACAGATGAAATTTTGGAAAAATATCAACGTTTACCAATTGGAAAACCAAAAGCTGATACTCGAATTGTATTAGTTGATGAAGATACTCATGAAGTTGGTGAACTTGATGAAGGTGAAATCGTAATTGCAGGTCCAAGTGTTTCAAAAGGATACATTAATAATCCAGAAAAAACAGCAAATGCATTCTTAGAAGTTGAAGGGATGAATGCATATAAAACAGGTGATTTAGGACAATTTGATGAAAATGGTCAATTATTATACAAAGGTCGGTTAGATTTTCAAGTGAAATTACACGGCTTCCGAATTGAGCTTGAAGATGTTGATCATCATTTAGGACAAGTAAGTTTGATTTCACAAGCAACGACCGTTCCAAAATATGATAAAAATCACAAAGTTAGTCAATTAATTGCATATATCGTTCCAGAAGAAAATGATTTTGACGATGAATTTAAGTTAACACAAGCAATTAAAGAAGAATTACAAGAAATTATGATGTCTTATATGATGCCGCAACGGTTTGTATATGTTGACTCATTACCATTAACTCCAAATGGCAAAATTGACCGTAAATCTTTAATGAAAGAGGTTAATGAATAATGTTGAATATGCAACCATATCAAGATCCAACATATTTTATTTTATTGGCAATTGGGTTATTGCCAATTATGATTGGATTATTATACGGAAAGAGATTTCGGACATATGAAACGTTAATTTCAATTGCATTTTTAATTTTGACTTTTGGTGGAATCAAATGGCACCAAGGAATCGCCTTAATTGGTTATATCATTTTTGAAATGCTTTTAATTGCGTGGTATTTCAATTATCGACAGAAACATAATAAAACCTGGGTGTTTTGTTTAGCGGTAATTTTATCAATTTTACCTTTAGTAGTTGTTAAAATTACTCCGGCAATTGATTTTGGCAGAGAATCAATTATTGGATTTCTTGGAATTAGTTATTTAACTTTCAAAGTTGTGGGAATGATTATGGAAATTCGTGATGGAATGATTAAAGAATTTCATCCATGGACAGTTTTTCAATTTATTATTTTCTTCCCAACAATTTCTTCCGGTCCCATTGATCGGTATCGAAGATTTGAAAGGGATTATAATACGATTCCTGATCGCAAAAAATATGTTGGCATGATTAGCAAAGCTGTACATTATATCTTTTTAGGATTTATGTATAAATTTTTATTGGCATATTTCTTCGGTCAAATTTTATTACCTAAAGTTGGAAGTTTAGCATTAGCACATGGTGGATGGTCAGTTTGGACATTTGCTTATGGCTATGTATATGCAATGGACTTGTTTTTTGATTTTGCGGGCTATAGTTTATTCGCAGTTGCAACAAGTTATATCATGGGAATTGAAACTCCAATGAACTTCAACAAGCCATTTATTTCACATAACATTAAAGATTTCTGGAATAGATGGCATATGACTTTATCATTCTGGTTTCGTGACTATATTTATATGCGATTAGTATTCTTTATGATGAAGAAAAAGTTTATGAAAAGCCGGATTGCAATGGCTAATTTAGGTTATATTACCTTATTCCTTATTATGGGATTCTGGCATGGTTTAACATGGTATTACATTGCATATGGTATTTTCCAAGCTTGTGCAATGATTATTTGTGATGCTTGGCAACGGTTTAAG
Organism: Candidatus Ligilactobacillus excrementigallinarum; assembly: GCA_019114385.1. Taxonomy (GTDB): domain Bacteria; phylum Bacillota; class Bacilli; order Lactobacillales; family Lactobacillaceae; genus Ligilactobacillus; species Ligilactobacillus excrementigallinarum. The sequence goes on from DXFP01000060.1 coordinate 33,272, forward strand.
AAGAAACATCGGAAAGCAATTCCACATAATAAATTTACAGAGTGCTTTGCAATCTTCTTAACATTTAACGTTGTATGTTTTAGTCTCTTGATTTTCTCAGGATTCTTAAATAAACTATTTTTTGTACACTAAATAAAAGCGAGGTTATTAAAATGAAAGATCAAGTATTAGATATTTTAGCTGATGTAACAGGTAGCGATGAAGTAAAGAAAGATCTAGATGTTAATATCTTTCAAACAGGTTTATTAGATTCAATGGGAACTGTTCAATTCTTATTGGAATTACAAAACCAACTTGGAATTGATGTTCCAGTTTCAGAATTTGATCGTTCTGAATGGGAAACACCAAACAAAATTATTGCGAAAGTTGAAAGCATGAAATAATGAAATTGAAAAAACAACTCTTTCAAATATTTGGACCATTAATTCTTGCTGCTGCAATTTTAATTGCGTTATTGATTTCACCTTTTAATTTCCGCAGTTTTAATCAAAAAACGATTCGTGAGGCTGCTGTTTCACAATCAACAAATATTTTTAAGGGAACTGTTATAAAGAAAAAAGCCTTAGAAGAAGGATATGTGCCTTTTATGGGTTCGTCTGAATTATCTCGAATGGATCCAATGCATCCTTCTGTTCTTGCTCAAAAGTATCATCGGAATTATCGTCCGTTCTTACTTGGGGCTGCGGGTTCTCAATCACTTTCTCAATTTTGGGGAATGCAGGGAATTAATCAGCAATTAAAAAATAAAAAAGCTGTTTTTATTATTTCACCTCAGTGGTTTGTTAAAGATGGAATTAACAAAAATGCCTTTGCAATGTACTATTCAAATTTGCAAGCAGTTACTTGGTTAAAGACAGCTCAAAATACATTGATGGATCGTTATGCTGCTCGGCGTTTATTAGATATGCCATCAGCGCATTCAGATAAGATGATTGAACAATGCTTGTTACAAATAGCGGCTGGACAAAAGTTAAACTCAACGGAGCAAGTCTATTTGAATTTGAAGTATAATGAACTAATTCACGAAGATCAAATGTTTTCAACGATTGGAATGAAGAATCGTACAAAGAAAATTGATAAGGCTGCTGCGGAATTACCAAGTAATTATAATTATCAACAACTTGATATGAAGGCTTATCATATGGGCGTTGATAACACAACAAATAATAATTTTGGAATTAAGAATTCATTCTGGAATAAGAAGTTGAAAAAACAGGTTGGAAAACTCAAGAATGAACAATCTGATTTTAATTATGTATCATCTCCAGAATATAGTGATTTCCAACTAGTATTGAATCAATTTGCAAAAGATCATACAGATGTCTTGTTTGTTATTCCGCCAATTAATGCAAAATGGGCAAAATATACAGGCTTGAAGATGTCGATGATTAATGATTTTAATAACAAAATTAAATATCAGTTGCATAAACAAGGATTTAATAATGTTGTTGATTTAACTAATGATGGCAAAGAACCATACTTCATGGAAGACACCATTCACTTAGGGTGGCGTGGTTGGTTGAAAATGGATAAAGCAGTAAATCCATTCCTAACAGACAGACAGCCACAACCTGATTATCAAATTGACGATTATTTCTATACAAAGAATTGGCAAAAGATGCAGGGTGAGAAGTTAGACCAATATTTAAAAAATCATCAATAATAAAAAACATTAAGGTGTGATAAAACACCAAAAACGGGCATGTTATAAGGAAAAATGAACGAATTGCACAGTAGTGATTCGTTCATTTTTAAACTTACAGACATGCCCGTTTGTTTTTGAATCCAGCTATGCGATAAAAAAGAGGTTGTGACATAAGTCACTAAATTACAGGAGGCACTTCAGCGAGAATTCGCTGAAATGCCTCCTTTCATTTATAATAAAAAAGAAGTTACCTCACACGTAACTTCTTCATCAAGTATATAAGG
>DXFP01000061.1 GCA_019114385.1 Candidatus Ligilactobacillus excrementigallinarum
AGAAAAAAGAACTATCTATCCTGTAAAATATAAAAGATTAGGGGATTATGCGGATGTTATTATTACAAAGTATTTAAAAGAATATAAATTTCCAACATTTGAAAATGAAAAATTTTTAAATGAGGGTGATTTACTATTTTATTTATCAGGTCAGGCTAATTCAGTATTTATAGATGACAGTTTAATAGTTGGTGGTTATCAAAAAGATGGATTAACTAAAAATATAAGAAATTTACAAATTAAAAATTATAATGGTAGTTTGTATACAGCTACACTTTCGATGGAGAAAAAATATCCTATGTGGTTTAGATTAAAAAATGCAGTGCTATATGACTACATAACAATTAAAAGTGATGTTTCAACACGACAAGCGTTAAAGAAATCAAAATATCCGATTTTAACTACAATTGCGCTGTTACCAGCTTTAATTTATATTTTATTAAGGAAATAGGTGTAAAGATGTATCAATTATCAGATAAGGAAGTAAAGCAACATATACTAAATATTCTAGTTAAATTTAAAGAACTATGTAACAAATATGATTTAGATTATTCTTTAGTAGGTGGTACTTTACTAGGTGCAATAAGACATGAAGGATTTATTCCTTGGGATGATGATATAGATGTTGCTATGTCTCGACCAATGTTTAATAAAATGATAAAGATTTTTTCCCAGAAAAATGTATTACCCCCATATTTAAAATTAATTGGTAGTCCTCTTGGAAATTCTATTTATCCATTTATTAAGATAGTTGATACAAGAACAAAGGTGATTGAAAAAACATCAAATGAAGATATGGGCTTGTGGATTGATATTTTTCCAATTGATGGCTTACCTGACAATGAAAAAGAAGTAAAAAAAGTGTATAATAAAGCAAAAATTTTGCATTCAATGATTAGTTTGATACCTTCAGATACAGAAGGAACATCAATGTTAAAAAAATTAATTAAACCTACAGCAAGATTCATATGTAAAAATATTATTGGTGCAAGGAGAATTAATAACTGGTGTGAAAAATTATGCAATCAAAATAATTATTGTGAATCAAGAGTGGTAGGCTGTATTATTTGGGGAAGAGCGTTGGAAAAAGAAGCAATGCCTAAGAAAATTTTCGAAGAAAGAACAAATGTAAAATTTGAAAATGAGTATTTTTTAGCGATAAAAGATTATGATTCTTATTTAAGTAATTTATACGGAGATTATATGAAGATGCCACCTAAAGATGAAAGAGAGCAACATTTACAACGGGCTTATTTAGTATCAGAGGAGTAAATAGATGAATAAGAAAAGTAGATTATATAATTCTGTAAAAAATTCTTTTGCAGGGTCATTTACTCAGTTGATAATTATTATATTAGGATTTATTTCACAGACTATTTTTATCAAAACCTTAGGAGCGACATATCTGGGAATAAAAGGTCTATTTACAAATATTTTGTCTGTTTTGTCATTTACTGATTTAGGAATTGGAACGGCATTTACTTTTTCGTTTTATAAACCATTAGCAGAAAATGATGAAAAGACAATAGCACAGATAATGAGGCTTTTTAAGAAGGTATATGAAGGTATTGGAATAATAATTGGTATTATTGGAATTGCAATAATACCTTTTATCCATTATTTTACACATATACATATCAAGTATTTGTATGTCTATTATTTACTATTCTTATTAAACACAGTATTAAGTTATTTTTTTACGTATAAGAGAACAATATTAGATGCTGATCAGTTGAGTTATATTAACCTTTTTAATCAAACATTGTTTAAATTAATTCAAGTGATTGCACAATGTTTAGTATTAATTGTGTATAAAAGTTTTATTGGCTTTTTACTTATTCAAATTATTACTAATTTAGCTTCTAATATTTTGATTTCAATTGAAGTTGATAAAAAATATCCTTTTATAAATAATAAAAAATTTATAAAGGAAAAATTGCCTTCAACGAAATTGCTTGAAATAATGAAACATGCAATGGGAACAATCGGTCAAAAAATCGGAACAATTATTGTAAATAATACTGATAATATGTTGATTTCGTATTTTATTGGATTGTCTGTTGTGGGGATTTATTCAAATTATATTTTAATAACTAGTAGTTTAAGTGGAATTTTAAACAAAGCTTTTCAATCTATCGCTTCAAGTGTTGGAAATTTAAGTATAGAAAAAAATGAAAATTTGGATTATCAGTTTGAAGTTTTTGAGAAAAGTATTTATATTGTATTGTTTTGCGTATTTATTTGTTCAACATGTTTAATGACATTGGTAAATCCATTTATTAAGTTATGGGCTGGGCCAAATTACAGAATGCCAATTTTTACTGTAGTCTTGTTAGTGATTAATTTTACAATAACTGGCTTTAGGGCTGTGTTTCAAACTTTTATAACGGCATATGGATTATATGTAAAGGATGGTAAAAAAGCTGTAGTTGAAGCTATACTAAATTTTGTCTTTTCTATTGCATATATCAAATTATTTAATATGGGAGTTTCCGGAGTAATATTAGGAACAATAACAAGCAACATATTAGCAAATTGGTATGAGCCATATATTGTATTGAAATATGGAATAAAAATTCAAAGTAGGATAAAAAAAATAATAATTAAATTAGTATCATATTTAATTATTATTTGTATTTCAATGTTATCAGAATATATATTAATTAATAAATATTTTGCTATTAATAATTTTATTGATTTAATTTTAATTTCAATTTTAACGTTATTTGTTTCATTAGTTTTATTTGTCTTAATTTTTGGATGGAATAAAAATTTTAGATTTATTATTAGTTTAGTTAAAAGAATTGTAAAAAAATAATAGGAATGAAAAATTATGAATGATGAATTATTATATTTCACAACGACTAAGTATCGACAAGTAATAAGAGTATTGGACAAATTAAAAATGCCAAATAGAAAGATTTATCAATCATATTTTAATTTTGTAAAAAAATTATTAAAAAAAGATTTTGAAATAGCAGATAAATCATTCTTAATAGAGTCAAATAATACGGAGAAGAAGCATTCTAAGAAATATTGGGTAATGTGGTGGCAAGGACTTAATGAAGCTCCTTTAATTGTCCAAAGTAATATAAAAAGAATGAAGAAAATTTTAAATAATGATTTAGTTATAATATCTAAAAATAATTTTCAAAAATATACGGATATTTCTGATAATATATTAAACAAATTTAATCAGGGAAAGATATCATTTACATCATTTTCAGATATTATGAGATTTAATTTATTAAAAAATAATGGAGGAATATGGATTGATTCTACAGTTGTTATTTCTAAAAGGATAAAAAAAGAAAATCTATTGAATAAGAAATTCTTTTCTTTATGTAGTGAAGGTAAATATCAATTTGTTTCTGACGGTAGATGGACAGGATGGATGATTGGTGGAGATAGTACATTAGGACTATTTCATTATGTAGATACATTTTATAAAGAATATTTTAAAAGACATTCTAAAATTATTGATTATTATATTGTGGATTATGTTATTGATCATTACTATGAAAATAATAAGAGCTTTCAAAATATCATAAAATCTCAACAGAAAAAATGGAAAAATTCAGAATTTATGAAAGCTTTATATAAGCCAAAATCAGAAAAATTAATTTATAAATTTAATAATGAATTAACATATTCCGTTCAAAAAATTACATATAAAAAGAAACCAAATGTAAATAAAAATGATTCATTGTATCAAGCCATCATAAATGATGATATAGATATATAAATTATAGAGAGGCATTTTATAAATTGACAAAAGTAAGTGTTATTGTACCTGTATATAATGTTGAAAAATATTTAGATAGATGTATTAAAAGTTTGGTAAATCAAGAATTTGATAGAGATGAATATGAAATAATATTGATTGATGATGGTTCAACAGATAATTCAGGAGAAATGTGTGATAAATTTCAAAAAAAAAATGCGAATGTTAAGACTTTTCACATTGAAAATTCAGGAGTTTCATTTGCTAGAAATTATGGAATAAAATTATCAAAAGGAAAATATATTACTTTTGTTGATCCTGATGATTATGTTTCTTTGCAATATATTTCAATACTATATGACTTAGTAAATTTAAATAATGTAAAAATGGGCGCATGTGGATCAAATACAGTTTATAAAAACGAAATAAAAATAGATAAACCACAAAATGACAGTGAAAACATTAGATTATCAAATACAAAAATGATGGAAAATATTTTTATTAAAAAAAATAATATTGGATTAGCAGTTTGGGGTAAAATTTTTGAAAAAACATTATTTGATGAAATAAAGTTTCCAAATGGAAAAATTTATGAAGACTTACTAACATTACCATTTATTATTGATAAATGTGATTATATAGAAATATCTACAAAAAAAGAATATTATTATTGCATTCGTGAAGATAGTATTACTACAAGTAGTTTTAATAAGAATGATTATAAGTATTTTGAATATATAAATGAGATACGAAGTTTTATAGGACAAAAATATAAGTCAGTGTTACCTTCTTTTGAAAGTAGATGTATATCAGATTCTTTTATTATAATAAACAAAATAATAAAAGCAAAAAATATTTCTAAAAAAGAAAAGATTAATAAATTAAAAAATATATCAAAAATGTTAAAAAGTAAATGGAATATATCAGAAAAAAATAGATATTTAACTATCCAAATGAAAATTAATATTTGGCTTTTTAAATTGAATCCATCTATTTATTCTAGTTACTTTATTTTAAAAGAACAAATAAAAAGAATAATTAAATAATTGTTTGATTAGGAGAAAATAATGAATTTGTTAAATACTACTTTTGAAAAAGATATAAACAACGTTGTTAAAATAATTAATGGTAACAAATTGAAATCAAAAACAATATTAATTACTGGTGGAACAGGATTAATCGGGAAAATGCTCATTTTTTCATTGATGAAATTTAATCAAGAAAATAATGCTAATATAAAAATCATTACTACAACGAGAAACAAGAAGAATGCCCTTGAGTTATTTGATGATTTTAAAAATTCAAAACTTTTTTCAATTATTGAACAAGATATAACTAAGAAGTTCGATATAAATCAATTACCAGAAAAAATAAATTATATAATTCACGCAGCAGCAAATACAAGTTCAAAAGATATGGCGCATAAACCTTTAAAGATGATTCAGTCTGTTTTCGGCGGTACTAAAAACATTTTAGAAGTTGCAAAAGAGACTAAGACTGAAAAATTTATTTATTTATCTTCAATGGAAGTTTATGGAACAACATCTTCATCAGATGGAGTTATTTCAGAAAAATTTTATGGGAAAATTGATTTAAATTCATCTCGAAGTAGTTATCCTGAAGCAAAAAGATTAGCTGAATTACTAGTGTTATCGTATGGTAAAGAATATGGATTTGAAACGATAACACTACGTCCAACGCAGGTAATTGGATCGGGTGTTAGATATAATGATCCAAGAGTTTTTGCTGAATTTACTCGACAAGCATTAGAGAATAATAAAATTGTTATGAAAACAGAAGGAAAAACTGTTCGAAGCTATATTTACATAACGGATATGATAACAGCAATTTTACATTGTATTTGTTGTATCAATGAATCTGGTATTTATAATGTTTCAAATGAACAAATCACAATCTCTATTGCTGAGATGGCAAAAATTATTGCTGGAATAGTTGGAAATGTTAAGATAGTTAATTCCTCGAATGTTAGAGATAGAGTAATATGCTCCAGAATTACAGATGACTCTTTCAAGTGAAAGTTGATTGAAACAGCAGGATAGGAACCTGAAGTTAATACAGAAGAAATGTTTAATTCTTTGATCCAATTTTTTTAAAGAGATGAAGGGATAAGCTATGAAAATCAATAAAATATTACAACATGATTTTGATGAGATAATTGCTAGTAATAAAATCCTAGATAAATTTAAAGATTCAACATTTTTGATTACTGGTGCTACAGGTTTGATTGGCTCTTTGATGATTAAGTTTTTGATGTACTTAAATGATAAAATGAATTTTAATATTCGAGTAATTGGATTAATTAGAAATCAAGATAAGGCTAACCAGATTTTTAAAGATTATTTGAGTGAAAATAATTTGAAATTTTTGAAACATAATCTTGGGTCAGGTGAAATCAAATGCGATGGTCGAGTTGATTATATTATTCATGGGGCTTCAATTACACAATCAAAAATGATGATTGAAAAGCCGGTTGAAGTAATAAAAATTTCAGTTGATGGTACAAAAGAAGTATTAGATTTAGCGGTTGATAAAAAAGTAAAGTCAATGGTATATATTTCTTCAATGGAAGCTTATGGCCAACCTGATGTATCAGGAAAAGTTACTGAAAATGATTTAGGATATTTAGATTTAACTAATCCACGCTCAGGATACCCTGAAAGTAAGCGACTTTGCGAAGTATTATGTTCATCATATGTATCTGAATTTGGTTTGTCAGTTAGTTCTGCAAGATTGGCTCAGACATTTGGAGCAGGAGTACTGCCTACAGAAAATCGAGTCTTTGCTCAATTTGCAAGAAGTGTAATTAATGGTGAAGATATTGTATTACATACTCAAGGAAATTCAGAAGGAAATTATATTTATACAGCAGATTTAATAAGTGCTTTACTTACAATGTTAATTTATGCTGAGCCAGGTCAAGCATACAATGTAACGAACGAAGAAAACCATATGACAATTAAAGAAATGGCCGAATTGGTTGTAAATAATTTTGGTAATGGGAAATCAAAAGTAATAATTGATATACCAAAAGAAAATATGGGGTATGCTCCTGATGTTAAGATGTGGTTGAGTAATCAAAAAATCAGAAAGTTAATGGGGAAAGTATGGAAACCTTCTGTTAACTTAGTCGAGATGTATAGACGTTTAATTGATTATTTAATTAATAAGAATGTTGAGGATTATGAAATATGAAAATTTTAATGACTTATCCATATTTCACTGGTAAAGGTGGAATGGAAACAGTAACGGCAAGAGTATTAAATTATGCCAGCCGTAATATGGAAATTGAATTTTTACTATCTGGTGGTAGTGACGATACAAACTGGATTAAAAATGTAAATAATGAATCTGGAAAGGTTGTATTGCATAATCATCGAAGTTATCCAGGTGTATTTCTTGATACATTTAATTATATTCGTAAAACAAAACCAGATATTGTAATTACATTAAATAATTTACAAATCATGCCAATTATGGCAGCTAAAAAATTATACGTTCCTAATATGAAGGTATATGCATGGCATCACTTTGCATTACGCTTTTTAAAAGGAAATAATTTATTGAAATACTGTGATTCATTCTTAGCTATTGCTTCAGGTATGAAACGTGATTTGATTAATATGGGGATTGATGAAGAAAAGATCCATTTAATCTATGATCCTGTTGATCGCGTTAAAGTTCCAACACCACAATCAAAAGATGGAGAACCTAAGCATTTTGTATATATTGGTCGGTTAGAAGCTGAAGGGCAAAAGAATGTTTCTGAAATTTATCGAATTTTAGGTGCTTTGAAAAATAAAAATTGGGTATTTGATGTTTATGGAGCTGGTGCCGATGAACAAAAATTACGTGATTTATCTAAAGAACTTGGAATTGAAGATAAAGTAAATTATTTTGGATGGCAAAAAGACGTGTGGTCTGCAATTAAAGTGGCTGACTTAGTGTTCTTGTCTTCAAAATATGAAGGCTTTCCAATGTCAGTCGTGGAATCAGTTGCACATGGGATTCCATGTATTGTTACTAACTGCCCAGTTGGTCCAGATGACATCATTAAGGAAGGCGTCAATGGTCATCTATATGAAATTGGTGATATTCAAGATGCTGCAAAAACAGTTGATGGATTTTTAGATGGATCAGTTAAGTTTGGTACACAAAAGGAAATTCAAGCATCAGATGATGATTTTTATACAGATGCATATATGAAACGTTTATTCAATATTTTGCGTGAAAAGCAATAATTTTTTTATATAAAATAAACGTTATTATATAAAAGTAAAATGTCATAAAAGCGGGTATCCTTTAGAGATAATTAGGCTTTATACATTAAATTTCTTATTTATGAAAAACATAATAACCGGCTTGTGATAACGTTGTGTTGTTACAGGTCTTTTTTTGATATATAACCTTTTTTTACTTTAATCATAATCTAAAAAACAACTATTTATTTAAAATGGTTGTTTATTAATAATTTAAATAGTCCGTTATAAATAAAGTGTTGTATAAAATATAATTACTTGTTATAATAAAGATGTCAAAGGGAGAGATAAAAAATCCCAAGATAAGTTGTTAGACAATAATCGACACACTGACTGGAGGTAATTATTATGACAAAGAAAGTATTACCAATCACAATCAGTGTAAAGAAGATGATTTTCGGTACAGTAGCAGCTCTCTCATTATTCGGAGTTGTTGGATTAGCAACAGTAAAAGATGAATTTAAATTTGTTCACACTTTACCAATTCAAGATTAAATTAGAGGATTTTATCAACTTCATCACAAAAAAGTAAAACGTATTATTACTGGACAGAAGACGTATCACAAGCAGCAAAAAGTCAAATTGTTCAGAGTCGTCCAAACTTGGTTGAAGATATAACAAAGGATACAAAAACAGTAGAACGCTTAAGACAAGCGGCAGTATATAGACTTCAAGCAACAGGCCAAGATCAAGAATTAGTTCGTGCAAGGCCAATCAGAATTGTAGATACCACACAAACATCAGAGAAATCAGAATTTGTTCCAGCACACAATAAAAGCAGTTGATTCGCCACACAATGAAAAGTAAAATGTTAAACATCAATTAAAAAGGCATCCAGAAATTTAATTTTCTTAGATGCCTTTATTACTATTCATTATTCATAGAATTTTCCCATATATTCAGCTAAACCGTCATCATCATTTTCGATTCTCCATTTTTTAACTTGGCTTTTTGGATGTTCGCCAACATAGTATGAGTGAACTTTACCAAAGTTATCAAAAATTTCATTGACAGTGTCTTCAGGAGTCAGTGCCATTGATTGAATCTTAGCACCTAAATCACCCTGTGGTTGGGCCTTTAATTCAGTAGGTGTAGCAGTTGCACCCAAAGTTGCAACCATAACATCTACACCTTCTTTTTCACCTTCGTATGCCATTGCTTGGGTGAATGATTTAATGTAAGCTTTACCGGCACCATATTCAACATTGTATGGTGAACTGGTCAAGGCTGTTAAACTTGAATAATTCATAATGCCACCATGACCTTGTTCAACGAAGATTCCCATATAGTGCTTCATTGCCTTAGTGAAATTCAAGATATTCACGTTAAACATCTTCATATAGTCATCCCAAGAAATATCTTGAATCTTGCCGAATTTGTGCAATGCAGCAATGTAACTTACAAAGCCTACATCTAAGCGATCAGTTACATCGAACACATCTAAAACAGCATTTTCTTCTGATAAATCAATCTTTACGGGAATAAAATCTACAGAATAAATTTTTCGAAATTCTGCTTCAAATTGATCTAACTTTTCTTGACTGTAGTCGACACAAATAATGCTTAATCCTTTTTCAGCTAACTTCTTGGCGGTTTCTGCACCAAGTCCGTCAGCTCCACCAAATAAAACTGCGTACTTACCATATTTTGCTTGGAAATCAGATAATGTCATGTCTAACACTTCCCCATTTAAATTTTTCTCTCCATATTCATCATATTTAATCTGTAATGGACTTTCAATGACTTCTCAAAAATGAAAAAAAGAATTGCATTTCAACGTGCAATTCTTTTTGCTTAATCAAATTTATGTAACAATTCAATAATCATTTCAATAAATTGCACACGGTCTAAATTCATTAACACTTTAGCATTATTATCTTTTTCCATTAATCCGGTGAAGTCAACAACTGTTTCTCCAGCGGTTAATGATCCTTGAGTTTCTACATCAATGTAAGCATTATGTGCTTCAAAGATTTCAGGCTTCAATAAGTAAGCAATCGTACATGGATCATGGACAGGCGTGCCGGCCAAGCCAAATTTATCTTGGCCATACCATTCGCCATAAAAGTCCATTTGGCCAGCGATTGCTTGAGCAACTGGATTATTAATAGCTTTAATGTGTTCAAGATCATCGGGGCGAATTTGAGCCTTTAGGGTAACGTTTAAGCCAGCCATAACTAATGGAATGCCTTCATTGATTACAATTTTGGCTGCTTCAGGATCGACAGCCATATTGAACTCGGTAGTTGGCATTACATTACCTTGGCCAGCAGCTCCGCCCATGAAGACAATCTGTTTAATTTTATCTTCAAGTTCGGGATGGACGCGCAAAAATAAAGCGATATTAGTCATTGGACCTGTTACAACTAACGTAATTGGTTCAGCTTGTGCTTTCAGAACTTTTGCGATTAATTCAACTGCACCACAATCTTGGGGTTCAAATGATGGTGCTGGCAATTCGGCACCATCTAATCCTGTTTCGCCATGGACATAATCAGCAATCTTTAAGTGGCGCATTAATGGGCGTTGATTTCCGCTTGCAACTGGCACATCAGTGGCATTAAGTAACATCAACATGCGCAAAGCATTATTCAATGTTTTATCTGGAGTTTGGTTGCCTGCAGAAGTTGTAACTGCTAATAATTCAATGCGGTTACTTGCTGCAGCCATTGTTAATGCCAAGGCGTCATCATGACCAGGGTCACAGTCTAAAATAATCTTTGTACGTTTCATTTTAATCACATCCATTCTATTAGTGTATGTTAATTATAGCATTATGTAATCGCTTTATCTATTGAATGTATAATACTCTTTTAGATTCAGGTGAGAGATAATTTCCTTATAAATTTCTTTTTTGCACAAACCATAACGTTTAATTTGAAAATGAGCAATACTGTGCATTTTGAGAAGCTTAGTAATGATGGAGTAATCTTCATCACTGAGTTTTTTAGGACTATTTGAAGGAATTATTTCCCGGAAAATTTTTGGATTATAAGCCTTTAAAATCTCATAAAGCTCACATGTTAAGTTCAATCCACTAAGAATTGAGTGGCTATTATAATTCAGATATAGCGAAATATCCTTGTTACGTACACAAACTAGGTTAGGCTTTATGCTTTCATATAAATCAGTTAGATGCAATCCAATCCAATTTCCGCTAGTTCTGGTGCATGCTGAAATTGGAGCATAAACGAAGTTCGGACCGACAACAGGCATCGCACTAGTGCTAGCTGGATTGATATTATGCTTAAAACTGAATACGGCTTCAACATGTGTGACATAATTATTAGTTAATTGCCGAATCAGGTGAGTAGTTGAGTCTTCACAGAATGTCTTTAACCCATTTTTGTGAATCATAACTGCACGATATTGCGGGTGGTCGCATTTTAAGACTGCGATTACAGTTTGCGGATTAATCTTTCCTTTTCCTTTTACAACAATGTTTTTGGCTTTACAATTTAATAATTGCTTATCGGAATAATTGATATTCATAATACACTTCCTTCAGATTTGATGATTTTTATTTTAACTGATTCGCCAGTTGATTGTCTATAACATTTTTTTAATTTCCATATATTTTTACTAAGTAATTATATAATTGACTGTAGTATTGTGAATTATTTTAAAATAATCTATTTTAATAGACATGAGAAATTACTCGTAATTTTAAAAAATGAGGGAGAGAAAACTATGAAGAGTAATGATGAATATGAGAAGCTGAATGCAGAGGCATTTCAATACATTTTAGATAATGAAACTGTAATTTACGCAGTATTAAAGAAACTGCATATTTGGCGGGATAATCCGGATTATGATGACTTGTTTTCAGAAGCAAGGATGTTATTCTTGAAAGCTTATTTGCAAAATAAACAGCGAAAAAAGAACTTTAATTATTATTTCAGTAAGATATATTGGGGGTTGCTAGACAGATTGGCGTATAGAAAGATTCGAACAGATCATAACTGTTCACCGAATGATAATGAAACTGAATTTGAATCATCAAACTTGGATTTACAAGAATTAGTAGAACAGCATGAATTGCTTGAAGAGATTAGACAAGTGTGTAATCGAAATGAGTGGATTTTGATTCAGAAAATCTTAACGGGGAAGAACTTTACGGAAATTGCTGCTGAAATGCATGTCTCTCGTACATTAATCTATAGATTGCGTAATCGGCTGCGGATTAAATTAATTAGATTTTTTCGCGAAAAGTAAAAAAGGGGGTTACACTTTTCGTGGCTGAATCGTTTATATATTATGTAAGGCAATTGCGCAAGACTTACAAATCAAAAAATAAATGGTTAATCGGTTATCAACTTCAAAGTACTAGTTGAAGAAATTGAGATCTGAGCAACCTAAATGGAGGAATTATAATGAAATCAGATTGGAAGAAAACGTCAATTAGTTTGACACACGATATGGGAAATGGGAAGTCACGCAAGCGTTCATATAATGGTTTGAACCAAGCAGCTACAGATGAAAAAATTGCAGCATTTGGAGATGTAATTGCTCAACTTTCAGGGGAACCAGTGGAAGAAATCACAGTGAGTCGTGCAGAAGTAGTTACTAAGGAACCTGCACCACAAGCTTAATATTTTGTTTAATCTATCAAATAAAAAAATTGGAGGAATTTATTGATGAAATTATTGAACATGGAATTTTATTCAGCAAACAAGCAATCAACACACCGTTTACAAGTAAAGGCGGTAAACAACGAATTGGATGCTGATTCAATCCGTAAAGCAATGGATCAAATTGCTGGATTAGGTATTTTTGCCGATAAAACAGGGGATTTAGTGTATGCGAAGCCCGTTTCCGCAAGCTATATTGACACTAATGAAAAAGTAGTGTTTGACGAAAAAAATAAATAATTGAATAAATTAGATATATTTAACATTAAATAACTCTCTTTTTAAGCACCTTGCAAGAAGTTAACGCCTTGTGAGGTGTTTTTAGTTATATGTTAAAAATGAACAGTTAAAGATAAAAAATAAATA
>DXFP01000062.1 GCA_019114385.1 Candidatus Ligilactobacillus excrementigallinarum
TATTTATCTTTAGATGAATTGGAAAAAGGAGAAAAAGAACGTTTATTTTGGCTTTCTAATTCTCCGATTCAAGAAAATAGTCATTTAAGAATTCATTTTGGTTTACTAGAGGCTAAAGAATTTTTAAATGAAAATGTTTATCCCTTTTTCTCTCAAGTGTTGTTTTTTAGTGGAAATCAATTATCTGTGCAAACTGAACGATACTTAAGAAATCAATTAGGATTTACAACAATGGATAAATTTTACTATTATAATTCTTCATTTGATTATCAACATCATTCTGAATTGATTGTTTTAGATGATGCTCCAGATATTACAAAAACATTACCTGATAAGTTTATTGATTATGTCAGTGAAACAATTTATCAGATTTTAAGTACCGAACATCGTCAAACGATGATTTTATTTAATTCCAATGAAATGATTAAAAAGGTTTATTCAAAATTAACTGAAAAATTAGCAGCTGATTGGGAGATTTTAGCGCAAGGCATTACTGGAACTACAGAAAAATTAAAGAAGAGATTTTCAAATGTTAATTCTGTTTCACAGGTCTTACTAGCAACAGGATCTTTCTGGGAAGGGATAGACCTGCCAGGAGATAAATTAGAGATGCTAATCATTCCGCGATTACCGTTTCAAGCATTTAATAGCACATATAATCAAATTCGATATCGTAAAGCTGAACAAAATGGTGGAAATGCATTCAATGATATTGCATTACCTGAAGCAATAATGAAATTTGATCAAGGAATTGGACGTTTAATACGAACTCAAACAGATCGTGGGATTGCAATAGTTTTAGATTCAAGAATTAGTAATAAAAATTATGGCAAAAAATTCTTGGAGACATTGCCTGAACAAATGCCGATTATTAAAGTATCAACTTCAAAGCTTGAAAAATTAATAGATGATTTTTATGAAAAAGATGTTTGAGGTTTGACTAGTTTGATATAATATTGTTGTTTTATGTTGGAAAAGAGGAATAAAATGGGTCGGGTTGAACGAAAAACTAAACGAAATAAACATTTAATTATTTTGGGAATTATTATTTTGATTTTGGTAATCATTTGGGGATTTTATATGATTGCTAGAATACCATATCGGGAAGCTAGAAATGAAACATTTCAAATGGCAGAAAAATATGCCAAAGTTGAAAATATAGATAATTTCTATATTTATAATCGAAATCAGACATATTATACAATTGAAGGTGAAAATAATAATCATCAAGAAGTATTTGTAGTGATTCCGAAAAAAGGGAATCGAGTAGATATTTATGAGAAGGATAAAGGAATTTCTTTAAAAAAAGCACAACAAATCGTCCAAAATAAATATAATCCGCAAAAAATCAAACAGGTTGTTTTTGGAATGAAGTCTGGAAAGACTCCAATTTGGGAAGTTGCTTATGAAAATCAACAGGGAAATTTATGTTACGCAGAAGTAGCATTTAAAAATGGAAATGTTTTACAAAATATTACAAACTTATAGTTAAAATATTGATGACACATTATAAAAGATAGTTTATAATTAAAAGAGCAATTTATTTTGTACCATATTAGAATAAGGAGGAAAAGCTTGTGGAAACAATCAGTATTATTGATTCAAAAAACCACGTTAACGAAAAAGTTAAAATCGGGGTTTGGCTAACAAATAAACGCTCAAGCGGAAAGATTGCATTTTTACAACTACGTGATGGTTCAGCATATTTTCAAGGAGTAGTTGTTAAAAATAATGTTTCTGATGAAGTGTTTCAACTTGCAAAAGAAGTAAAACAAGAAACAAGCATGTATGTGACTGGTACAATTCATGAAGATTCGCGGTCACATTTTGGATATGAAATTGAAATTGACGACATTGAAGTTGTTGGTGAAAGTGAAAATTATCCAATCACTCCTAAGGAACACGGTACAGATTTCCTAATGGATCATCGGCACTTATGGTTACGATCAAAACGTCAATTCGCAATTATGAAGATTCGTAATGAAATGATTCGTGCAACATATGAATTCTTTAACGATGAAGGATTTACTAAAGTTGATGCCCCAATCCTAACTGGGAGTGCTCCAGAAGGAACAACTGAATTATTCCATACAAAATATTTCGATCGTGATGCTTACTTATCACAATCTGGTCAATTATATGAAGAAGCAGGTGCAATGGCTTATGGCAAGGTCTTCTCATTTGGGCCAACATTTAGAGCGGAAAAATCAAAGACACGGCGTCATTTAATTGAATTTTGGATGATTGAACCCGAAATGGCATTTATGCACCAAGAAGAAAGTTTGGAGATTCAAGAACGCTATATTGCATATTTAGTTCAAAATGTTTTAGATCATTGTGATTACGAATTAGATATTTTAGGCCGTGATAAAGATGTTTTGAAGAGATATACCGAATTACCATATCCTCGTATTTCATATGATGAAGCAATTAAAATGCTTCAAGATTCTGGTAAATTCCCAGAAGTAAAATGGGGTGAGGATTTTGGATCTCCTGAAGAAACATATCTTGCAGAACAATTTAATAAACCTGTTTTTGTAATGAACTATCCAAAAGCAATTAAACCATTTTACATGAAGCCTCATCCAACACGTGATGATGTTGTAATTTGTGCTGATTTGCTTGCACCAGAAGGTTATGGTGAAATTATCGGTGGTTCAGAACGTGCAACGGATGCTGAATATTTAGAAGAACAAATAAAAAATGCGGGCTTAAATCTTGATGATTATCAATGGTATTTAGATTTGCGTCGCTATGGTAGTGTTCCTCATTCAGGATTTGGTTTGGGATTAGAACGTGCTGTAACTTGGATTACAGGTGAAGATCACATTCGTGAAGCAATTCCATTCCCACGTTTGTTAAACAGAATTTATCCTTAATGAAAATATTATGATTGTTGAAGGCTGGCTTTTAGTTGGCCTTTTTGTTATTTAAGGAGGGTTTAAGAAATGGATGATGAAATAGTTGAGCAAATCTTGAAGGCGAAAAATACGGTGATTCCTAACTTAATTATTGAAAATTATCATAAATTAGGAATGAATGACAGTGAATTTATTTTTTTGATTCAATTATTTTCAATTTTAAATTTTGGAAATGAAACCTTGGATTTTGAAATGATTGCTAAACGAATGGGCAAACCAATCTCTGAAATTTATGAATTATTACAAGGTTTAATTGAACATGGAGTATTAAGTTTAGAACAAAGTAAAGATCTTACCGGAAAAAATATTGATCGCTATAGTTTTGATCCGTTATATAAAAAGTTAATAAAGCTGTTAAAAGATGAACATCAAACTCAAAAACAGAAAGAAGGCAATAAGTCACAAACAGAAATTTATCAGCAAATTGAAAAAGAATTTGGCAGACAATTATCTTCCTTTGAAATGGAACTAGTTGATGATTGGTTTAAACAAGATCATTATTCATCAGATTTGATATTATTAGCTCTTAAAGAGGCTGTGTTAAGTAATGTCTATAATTTAAAATATATGGATAAAATTTTGGTAACTTGGGAGAAAAAGGGGATTAAAACCAAAAATGATGTTCAACGGATGCGAGATTCACGTAAAGGAAAAACAAATCATAAAAAAGAAAGTGGAAATAATTCTAAACCACCAATTCCATTAATTAAATGGTCAAAATAAAAAGATGTAACTGAATAAAAAAGAATATATTAAAAAAGGTTATGGTACTCTATAAAACCATAACCTCTTTATTTTACTTATAAATATTAAATCCCGCGTAAAATACCAATTACAGATTGATTATTAATCAATTCAGCTTTAATTAAATCAACTTGACCACCATAGATTAAGGTGTTAATTGCAATTTCGTTTAATTCATCTTCTTTTGATTCAATTAAATCACGCGCGATTACAACAGTATCCAAACGTCCCTCAATTGAAGCTTGTTTAATATCAGAAACATTTTCTAGATATCTCTTCTTTGAGCGTGCAATATCAATTTCATTTTCAATATTCTCGCGACTGCAATTCAAGAAATCTTCATTAATCTTTGCAGTTGCTTTTTCTAATGTTTCATGATTAATAATTGATGGAACAGCAATCACATCTTCTTTATCTAAAAATTGATTATGTGAAATTTTATTAAATTCGCCAGCATCATCTTTGGTTGCCATTAAGACGACTTTTAAATGATCACGGTTGCTGATATGTTGTATTACATATTCGTCAACTAAACGGAAATAGCTATCCATATTTACTTGCGTAGCTTCTGCTTTAACATCAGTTCCGCGGAATTGATCATAGGAACCGCCACCACGTTGTTCCATCCGAATCTTTTCATCTGGTGTATCGATATTTAATGCTTTATTAGCAGAAATAGGAGCATCTTTATCGAGTGACTTTTCACTGACTAAACCATTCTTCACTTCATACATCTTAAATGATGAACGATTGATATTTAAAATGTTATATGTTGGCATAAATTCATATCCACGTACTAAAGGTAAAATATATGGCTTTTCATTAACGACTACTTGTAATTTAATTTTACGAGGCAAATAGTAGTGATAGGCAACATCTTTATTTAAAATTACTGCTAAAGTTTTTGATTGTGCATAATCAAAAACAATATCATTTGTTAAATTCTTGATTTGCTTTTCATATTTAATCCAATCTTTTTCGCCGAATTGTTGAGTATATTGCTTTTTAGCTTGTGAAAGTAAACTGTTGAATTCTGTATCATCAAACTTGTAACTATCTTTACTTGGATATAAAGGTATATACATTGAAACTACTGGTTCGTGATTTGCTGAACCTACCATTAAACTTTTTAAATCATTCTTTACTGACATAATTTAAACCTCCTTATCCTTTCATCTTGATTATATAATAGAATGGATGAAGTGGTTATAAATATGCATTGATGAAATTCAAAAATAATATAAGATGCAATAATAAGGGGGATACTGAAAGAAAAATTGAATGAATTACATGTTCGTTTTTCTAGAATAGAGATTATGAAGAGTATAAAAAAGAGGCTGTGACATAAGTCCAGCCTCTATTTAAATATCCGTATAATCGGGTTCCAAAACAAACAGACATGTCTGTAAATTCAAAAACCTCTGAATTTTTTGCGTAATTCGTTCTTTTTTCCTTACAACATGCCTGTTTAGGGTGTTTTGTCACACCTTCCAATTAGTATAGTTATTAATTATTTGTTTGGTTGCTTATTATTTTGATTATTATTGTTTTGTTGTTGATTCTTATTTTGCTGTTGTGTAGCATTGTTTTGTTTTGGTTGCTGTTTTGTAGAATCAGACTTCTGCTGAGTATTATTGTTTTGTCCAGACTTAGGTTGCTGGTTATTTGAAGTTGTATTTTTATCTGAATTTTCTTTTACAGAAGTCTGGGAATTACTTTCAGGTTTATTACTTGAAAGTGAACTAAATACACTCTTATAAGAAGCAATTGATGCTTTTTTCGATTTTGTTTTATAAAGCTCACTAGAAGGTGGTTGTGAGCCAGCAAGATACAATTGACGTACTCCGTTAATGTATTTTACATAAACATCACTTGGTTTTGTCCAATCGGAATTAGTTACATCTTCAGCCATATAAGACATAATTTGTTTATAAAATTCAGATGCAAGATTAGCCGTTGACTGTAACATATAGTTTCCTGGTTGATATTGATGATCGTATCCTAACCAAACTGAAACAGAATAGTTCTTTGTATAACCGTTAAACCAGGAATCCATAATTGCATTTGAAGGAAACTGATTAGCAACATCTGATGGATAAGCATTTGTACCTGTTTTTCCTGCTTGATACAAGCCACTAATGTTAGCATCATTTCCGGTTCCCTTAGGAGAAGTAATAACTTGCTTAAGCATATCTGTAATCATATATGCGGTTGAGGTTTGCATTGCACGTTTTCCATGACTAGTATATTGTTTTACAGTCCCATCTGGTGCTTCAATTGCATTAATATATTGAGGCTTATAGTAAATTCCACCATTTGCAAATGCAGCGTATGCAGCGGCATTTTGTAATGTAGACGACGGTAATCCAATCCCATTTTGATAATTAAGTTTATTTTTAAATGAGAACCCTAATCCGTTTAAAAAGTCAGTAGCCTTATTAATGCCAACGCTAGCTAATGCATGAATTGCAGGAATATTCCGCGATTCAATTAATGCTTCACGCATTGTCATATTTCCTTGGTATTTATGGTCAAAATCATATAGCTGTGTATTTGTACCAGGATAAGTGTAAGGTTCATCTTTTAATAAGTGATAAGTTGCCCAATCATTATATTCAATTGCAGGGCCATAATCCATTAATGGCTTGGCAGTTGATCCATCAGTCCGATCCGTTTGAACAGCTCGATTAAGTCCGAAAGTTACATTTCCAGTTTTTCTTCCACCAATCATCGCCACTACTTTTCCGTTATTTGGATTAATTACAGTAGATGCAATTTGAATTTTATCATTTGGGAAGTAGAGATATTCGTTAGTGTTTGCAATATTATACATGCGTTTTTGAATATCCATATCCAAGTTAGTATAAATCTTCAAACTTTGAGT
Source organism: Candidatus Ligilactobacillus excrementigallinarum (assembly GCA_019114385.1). Lineage (GTDB taxonomy): Bacteria > Bacillota > Bacilli > Lactobacillales > Lactobacillaceae > Ligilactobacillus > Ligilactobacillus excrementigallinarum. The sequence goes on from DXFP01000062.1 coordinate 6,550, forward strand.
ATATGGATTGTATCCTTTGGCTTCGGCTGCAGCAATTACTTCCTTAATATATGGATCAGCAATCTTTGCATTTTCACTATACTTTTTATTTCCATCATGTTTAGGTAATAATCCAGTATTAATATTTTCGGCTTTAGCTTGCTTTAATTGGTCAGCTGAGATTTTTTTATTCTCATACATGGCTTGTAGGACTTCATTTCGGCGTTCCAAAGCTAATTTAGGATTCGAGTATGGGTTATATGAAGATGGTGCGTTAGGAATTCCAGCAATTAAGGCTGTTTGAGCTAAGTCCAGTTTACTTAATGATTTTCCAAAATAGAATTTTGCAGCTGTTTCCATTCCGTAGTTGCCGTTACCCATAAAGACCTTGTTAATATAAAAATCTAAAATTTGATCTTTAGAATATTTTTTATCTAATTGAAGCGCTAACCAAGCTTCCTGTGCTTTTCGTTTTAATGTTTGATCAGATTTTGAAGTTGAAAAGTATGATAATTTAATTAATTGTTGATCAATCGTACTTCCACCTTGTAAACCAGAACTTGGATCAAGATTATTTAAAAATGCACCTAGAATTCTTTTTGGATCAATTCCATTTTGTTCATAAAAACGACGATCCTCGATAGATACAATTGCATCTTTTAATTGTTGCGGCACCTTGTCTGCTGTAATCAATACCCGATTGTCTGCCCCAAGTGAAGTAATCTTTTTATTATTTGAGTCATAAATTACAGTAGATCCTGGACTGGATAACTTGCTTTCAGTTAATTTAGGTGCACTTTGAGCATAATAAAAGAATAGGGTAGTTCCAAGTGCAATCCCAATAACTAAGAGTATTAAAATAACAAGTAGGACACGTTTAATAATATAAAACGGTCCTTTTTTCTTACCGCTTTGTTCGGCTTCACGGCGAGCAACGCGTGAATAATTAGAATCTTGTTTGCTCATTGTTTTCTCCTTCAATTCGTTTTATTAACAAGTCTACATACTTCAAATATGGAATCCGAGGTTTTAATGAATATTCAATTTTGAAACCTGCTTTTTCAATTTCGTTTTTGGGGATTGATTTTCTTCCATTTTCTTGACTATCCCAATATTGAAATAATAAAGAACAAGGCATTAAGAACAATTCATCTTGTTTTACAAAACGAACAATTGTAAAACAAATTCCATTTTGTTTTACACATGCTTTCATATGTTCGATTTGGTGAAGATGAAAGTTGCTTAATGGAAATGAAGTTGTATTCTTTGTTTCTTTGGCTTCAAAATCAAGATAATATCCATGATAAACTCCATTATAATCAGTAGTAGAAGGGGTTTTAAAAAAAGCCTTTTTTATAACAGCAGCACTTCTTTTAGGATAATCCACATCTACAATTTGAATTGGAATTGGCTTTTTATGAATTACTGCAATTTCACTTTCTAAATAGTAAGTATTACTTTGGTTTATTTCCTGTTCCAAAGACATTCCACGATTTCCATATATTATACTTTTTTTCGATTTATGTTTTTGTTGAAATGTGTTACTCTGCTTATGAGAGTAAGGTTTACCATTGGGGTAATTCAATACCATTTATAACCACACTCCTATCCCGGTATTTTACCATTTATCTGGAGTTTAGGCAAAATTACTCTAAAAAATTAAAAGCAGAGGAAAAGATATGAGATTATGGGTAACAGGATATCGCAGCTATGAATTAGGTGTTTTTCAAGATTCTGATCCAAAAGTGTTAGTAATAAAGGACTTATTGAAGAGACATTTTGAACAAAAGTTTAATGAAGGATTAGAATGGATAATTTCTAGTGGCCAATTAGGAGTGGAACAGTGGGCATTAGAGACAGCGTTAGAAATGAAAAAAGATTATCCAGAATTAAAAGTATCATTAATGTATCCTTTTAGTGAGTTTGGAAATCGATGGAATGAGAATAATCAAGCAAAATTACAAGAAATCGAACAAAAAGTGGATTTTTGTGCAAGTATTAGTAAAAGCCCATATCAATCACCAATCCAATTAAAGAATTTTCAAAAATTCATGGTGGAACATACTGATCAAGCATCATTGATTTATGATCCTGAGTATAAAGGAAAAACGAAATATGATTACCAATTGATTATGGAATATCAGAATACACATAACTATCCAGTAACGCTTTTTGATATGGATAATCTTCAAGAGGCAGCTGAACAATATTCTGAAAAAAAGATTTGCAATCGAGATAATTTCTGATATAATAAGAATGTTATGAGTTAAGTACCTAACGGAGATGAGGTGTAATTTTTATGGAGAATGTCAATCTTACGCCTAAAGAAATCGTAAATAAGCATTTTAAACCCAAAATGCGGGGTTACGATCCTGCAGATGTTGATGAATTTTTGGACAAAGTAATTCAAGATTATGAAACTTTTACAAAAGAAAATCAACGGTTACAAATGGAAAACGATCGTCTTGTAAGTAAGGTCGATGAGCTTACAAAGCAAGTTGCAGTTGGTAAATCAGGTCAAACTTCAAGACCAACTTCAAACATGTCTAATATGGATATTTTGAAGCGTTTGTCTAATTTGGAACGGCGGGTATTCGGTGCTCAACTTAATAGTGACGATGACCAAAATAGTCGTTTTTAATTAAAAATGAATATGTATGTAGTGTTCGGGTAATCGCGGGCTGCTGATGCAGTCTGAGGAAAGTCCAAGCTTGCACAGGCTGCGATGCCTGTAGTGATCGTGCTTGCTGAAAAAATAAGGCAAGGTATCTATTTTATGGAATAGATAACGGCAGACAAAAAAGCTAAAGTCTTTGACCACGCTTGAGTAGTCTTGAAAAGTGCCACAGTGACGAAGTAATAATGGAAACATTATTAGTGGAACGCGGTAAACCCCTCGAGCAGGTAACCCAAATTTTGGTAGGGGCGCTTCATGACGGAAATGAACTAATCATGGGGGCGAATTTTTATAATTCGGAGATAGATGATTACCACTGATTCCAATACCTGGTTGGATGACGTACGGAACGTGGCTTATAGAGCACTACATCAAACAGGTGGAGGTTGTGACAGTGTTGCAGCCTCTATTTTATTTATAAAAATTAAGGATGAGAATTATGGAATTAATTGCAACATGTGCTGCAGGTATTGAAGGCATTTTAGGTAATGAAATGAAACATTTAGGATATTCTGCAAATGTTGAGAATGGCAGAGTGCGTTTTCAAGGAGATTTTAACGACGTTATTAAAACTAATTTATGGCTGCGTACAGCTGATCGAATTAAAATTGTATTAGCAACTTTTACTGCCAAAACTTTTGATGATTTATTTGAAAGTATTAAATCAATTGCATGGGAAGATTGGTTATCATTGGATGCAACCTTTCCAGTAAATGCAAAATCACAAAAATCACAACTGCATAATGTTCCAAGCGTACAATCAATTTCTAAAAAAGCGATTGTTGAGCGGATGAATCAAATTTATCACCGCAGAACAAAATTTCCAGAAACAGGTGCGGTATATCCTGTTGAAGTTGTTATTAATAAAAATAAAGTAATGGTACTACTCGATACCACTGGATCAAGTTTGTTTAAACGTGGATATAGATTAGATAAAGGCGGCGCACCATTGAAAGAAAATATGGCTGCTGCGATTGTGTTACTTTCTCATTGGTATCCAGAATATCCATTTGTTGATCCAACTTGTGGTTCGGGAACGATTCCAATTGAGGCAGCAATGTTTGCACGTAATATTGCTCCTGGATTAAAGCGAAGTTTTGTCTTTGAAAATTGGCAACAAGTTGATTCCAAGCAAGTTGAAGTTGCAAGAAAAGCTGCAAGAAATCAAATTAAAAATGGAGATAATTTGGATATTGCAGGATATGATATTGATGGTCGAATGATTAATATTGCAACAGTTAATGCTAAGGCGGCAGGAGTACTATCAAATATTAAGTTTAAACAACTTGCTTTAAAAGATTTTAAAACAAATAAAATAAATGGTGTAATTGTTGCTAATCCGCCATATGGACAACGATTAAGTGATAAAGAAACGGTTCATCAAATTTACCGTCAAATGGGAAATGTCTATCGTCCATTAACAACTTGGAGTAAGTATATCTTAACGAGCGATTTAAATTTTGAGAAGTATTATGGACAAAAGGCATCTAAAAAGCGTAAATTATATAACGGATCCTTAAGAACTGATTTGTATCAATTTTGGGGGAAAAAGAAAATTAGTAAAGGTGATATAAGTGAAAACTAAAAAATATTACAGTCAGCCGGATGTTCCAACCTCTATCACATGTTGGTCGTTTACGTGGATGATTTTTTTATTCAGTATGTTGCTTTGGCTTGAAATTACAGTATTCCAAGTATGGACATTAAGCTTTTTAATTGTATTTTTAATTGTTGCGTTCATTGAGTTAAAAGGAAGATACCTACAAATAACGAATGAAAAAGTTAAATTTCATGCTTTGATTATTTATAATAACCAGGAAATTGAGCGTGAGAAGATTCAAAGTGTAACCCGCAATAAATGGGGAGTTGTTAAAATTCATACAGAAAATGAAACATATGAATTTTTAATGATGCCAAAAACTGCAAAAAAAGTTGTTGCAGAACTTAGTTAATTTTATTAGTTATAAAAATTACCAAATTAATATAAAATGAATAAGAGGTTGCAGCAAAGAATGATACAATCTCTTATTTTTGTATTATATGAATTTAAAATGGAGGTTTTGCGAAAATGAATGATATTGAAATTGCACAAAACGCTTATCTTGATTCAATTGATCAAATTGGAAAAAAAGTTGGATTGACAGAAAATGAACTAGAAATGTACGGAAAATATAAAGCAAAAGTAAACGTAATTGAGAAGCATCGATTGAATTCGAAGTTAGTTCTTGTAACAGCGGTAAATCCTACCCCTGCAGGAGAAGGAAAATCTACCGTTACTATCGGATTAGGAGATGCATTGAGCCAATTAGGCAAAAAAACAATGATTTGTTTGCGTGAACCTTCATTAGGACCAGTAATGGGAATTAAAGGTGGGGCTACAGGTGGCGGTTATTCGCAAGTAGTGCCAATGGAAGATATTAATTTGCATTTTACTGGAGACATGCATGCATTAACATCTGCAAATAACACTTTAGCAGCAATGATTGATAATCATATTTATCAAGGTAATGAATTACAAATCGATCCACGCAGAATTTTATGGAAGCGAGTATTAGATATCAATGACCGAGCATTGCGCCATACGGTAATTGGATTAGGAGGACCTACACAAGGTATTCCACGTGAAGATGGTTTTGATATTACCGTTGCTTCAGAATTGATGGCAGTTCTTTGTTTAGCTGCAGATTTGGATGATTTAAAACAACGAATTAGCCGAATTGTAATTGGATACAGTTATCAACGTAAACCAATTACAGTAGAAGATTTAGGTGTTACAGATGCTATTGCATTATTATTAAAAGATGCCATCAAGCCTAATTTAGTTCAAACTTTAGAACATACACCTGCATTAGTACATGGTGGACCTTTTGCTAATATTGCTCATGGCTGTAATAGTGTAATTGCAACTAAAACCAGCTTACAATTAGCTGATTATACGATTACTGAAGCTGGATTTGGTGCTGATTTAGGGGCAGAAAAATTCTTGGATATTGTTTGTCCTCAGTTAGAAAAAACACCAGATACAATTGTAATTGTTGCAACTGCAAGAGCATTAAAAATGAACGGCGGCGTATCTAAGGAGCAACTTGATGTTGAAAATGTTGCTGCAGTTCAAAAAGGCTACTCAAATTTGCAACGCCATATTAAAAATATGAAACGTTATGGTGTTCCAGTTATAGTAGCTATTAATCGATTTGCTACAGATTCAGACGCAGAGTTAAATGAAATTATTCGCTTATGCCGCCAAAATGATCAGACTCAAGCAATTGTTACAAATGGTTGGGCAGAAGGCGGTAAAGGTGTAATAGATTTGGCAAATGCAGTGATTTCAAACTGTAATCAGGAGAAGCATTTTAATCCGTTATATGATAATCAGGCAACAATAAAAGAAAAAATTGAAATTTTAGTAAAAGAAATTTACGGTGGGAAGAATGTAGAATATAGTAATAAAGCCCAAAAACAAATTAAAACTTTTGAAAAATTAGGTTGGGACAAAATGCCAATTTGTATGGCAAAAACACCATATTCATTTTCAGATGATGCGAAATTACTTGGAGCTCCGTCTGGATTTACGATTCATATTCGGGAATTTGTACCTAAATTAGGAGCTGGATTTTTGGTTGCATTAACCGGAAATGTATTAACGATGCCAGGATTACCTAAAGTTCCTGCTGCAAATGGAATGAAAATTTCAAATGATGGTCGAATCTCAGGCTTATATTAAAATCAAATTGATGGAGGAATTGTTATGCCATTTATTGGATATCTTGGCATCAGTATTTTAATTTTTATTCTTGATCAATGTGTTAAGTGGATGGTTGTAACGCATATCAAATTAAATACAACAGTCTCATTTATTCCTCACTTTTTGTCCCTGAGCAATGTGCGAAATACCGGTGCTGCTTGGAGTATGTTTCAAGGACAACAGGGAATGTTTGTATTAATTTCCATGATTGCGTTGATTATTTTAATTTGGATGTTAAAAAATAATACAAAGGATAAATTGTTTTCATGGGGAGTTGCATTGATGCTTGGTGGAACTTTAGGCAATTTTTTTGATCGCTTAAGATTAGGATATGTAGTTGATATGTTTACAACTGATTTTATGAATTTTCCAATTTTTAATGTTGCCGATTGTGCTTTGACAATTGGTGTACTTTTGTTGTTAATTTCATTATTTAAAGGTGAAGATGATGAAAAAATTTCAAATTGAAAATCAACAAGGCAGATTAGATAAGGTAGTTAGCGAATTAGCCAAAGATTATTCAAGATCTCAGATTAAGCATTTTATTGAGCAAGGCAATATTACGGTAAATGGAACTCTTCGAAAGCCTAAATATAAAGTTCAATCAGGTGACTTGATTGAATTAAAGCCACCAAAACCTCAAAAATTGGAACTGGAACCTGAAAATATTCCGTTAGATATTGTTTATGAAGATGAAGATGTAATTGTGGTTAATAAACCCCAAGGAATGGTTGTACATCCTGCTCCTGGGCACGAGGACCATACTTTGGTAAATGCATTATTATATCATTCTCCGTTATCGACAATTAACGGAACATTTCGCCCCGGAATTGTGCATCGAATTGACAAAGATACTTCAGGATTGTTAATGATTGCTAAAAATGATCAAGCGCATCGAAGTTTAGCGGAACAATTAAAAAATAAAACGAATAAACGTGAATATATTGCATTAGTATACGGTGTAATAAAAAAGGATCGAGGCACGATTGATGCACCGTTAGGAAGAAATCCAAATGAACGTAAGAAGCAAGCTGTAGTAGCCAATGGAAGACATGCGGTCACACATTTTCAGGTTTTGAAGCGGTATGCTAATTTTACACTTATTAAATGTATTCTTGAAACGGGAAGAACGCATCAAATTCGTGTTCATATGAAATACATTGGACATCCAATAGTAGGCGATCCATTATATGGGCCAAGAAAAGTCATTGGAAATACTGGACAATTTTTGCATGCGGCAATTTTAGGATTTAAACATCCTAGAACTGGTAAAGAAATGGTGTTTGAAGCTGAACTTCCAGAAAATTTTCAAAAAATGCTGAGAAAGCTTGACAACTCAAAAAAATAAATGTAAATTAAAAGCAGTTAAAGACCTTTAAAAACTAGTCCCGTGAGGCTGAGAAGGTATGTACGAGTTAATACTGACTCAGTCTATACGAAATTGGTTTTGTGTATGGCTGAGTCTTTTTGTTTGTTAGGAGGAACAGAATTTGGCAAAGGAAATTTACGATGAAATGGCGGTAAAACGTGCATTAACGCGAATGACTTACGAAATTATTGAACGAAATAAGGGTATTGATAATTTAGTTTTAGTCGGAATCAAAACCCGTGGAGTTTATTTAGCACAACGTATCTCAAAACGATTAAATCAACTTGAAGGTGCTGAAATTCCTGTTGGAGAATTGGATATTTCAATGTATCGGGATGACCGTAAGCATAAAGAAGATCCTATTGTTCGCAGTTCACAACTAAGCTTTGATATTACTGGCAAGCATGTCATTTTAGTAGATGATGTATTGTTTACTGGAAGAACAATTCGAGCTGCGTTAGACGCGTTAATGGATCAAGGACGACCAAAGAAAATTAATTTGGCTGTACTTGTTGATCGTGGGCATCGTGAATTGCCAATTCGTGCAGACTTCGTTGGAAAAAATATTCCAACTGCACTTAATGAACAAGTTTCAGTTTATG